>JAWOGE010000335.1:0-10522 GCA_046497165.1 bacterium
TTGTCCGGTGAAACCGGTAAATCTAACTCAGAATCGAACGATTCAGGTTTTATGTACGGTGTTCTTGTGAATCTGCTGCTATTTTTCATGTGCAAAACTTGAGTTACACTACCAAAAATTATTGCGATAAAATCAGATTAACAAACTAATCCACTTGTTTCTGTGAAGAAGGGAAACTGTTGTGCAGCTCATGAATAAAATACCATTGTTCGGGGTATTTTTCTACCCGTTTTTCCAGAGAACGGTAAAAACTGTCTATTATATTTTCCGGGTCAGGCGAATGCAAATCCAGTTCAAATCGGAAAGAATCTCCGGATGTTCTCACAACAAAAGGTGTTACCACGGTAATGGGTTTGTTTGAAAATCGTTTCAGTATTTCATCCATTCCGGAACCTCCCATAAGGGGTTTCCCCAGAAGCTCAACTTTTTTACAAAATTCGTTATTTTCATCAAACACATTTGAAATGACCTCTTTTCTTATGAGTGCGGAAAACATTTCATATGGAACATCTATGTTTTTATCGGCAATATTTATAATTCTTGTGGAGGCCGTTTTATAACGCTCAGTAAGGAAATCTGCATTTTTTTTAAGCATGGATCCCACAGGTTCGGGGAATCTCCCGACAAAGGAAAAATCTATGTCGCGAACCATGAGAGAAATAGCAATGAGGTAGGATGCCCCGAAATGACTCTGACCTATGAAAACAGGCTCGTTTCTTTTTACTGCATCCTGTACAGCTTTAAAATCAGGATCCATCTCCACTTTTTTTTCTGCCACCCAGTAAGCTTCGTAGGCAGCTGTCAGAACAAAAAGCTTTTCAAAATAATGTGCCGATATCTCTTTGAGAACATTGTCCAGAAATGTTCCTGATGAGGGCATGTCCATATATTCAAGATTTGCAACTATCCGTTCGACATCCTTCGGGTGCTTATCATAATATTCCATCCCTTTGTCAATAATAAGAGGCCGGGATTTTTTCCATGCTTTTTTTGTTACCAGCTCCAAATTTTCTTTTTTCAGAAGAGCTTCCCCTATACCCATTTTATGCTCCTGCAAGTTTTTTCAATTTTTCCGGAACGGAACAGATTTTATAATTTTTGTCTCTGAATTCGGGTTCAAAACAGATGTCAGCAACAACAGTTCCCGTGTCTTCGGACAATATTTTCTGTTCAACCACTATTTTGCCTTTTTTGTTTTTTCCGACCGCCATTTTCATTTTTATATGCTGCCCCATGGTCGTACTGTGAAGATACCTTATATAAAAGTTTTTATGTTTCCAGAAAACTTTAACTTCAGAATTTTTATCCTTGAGAAAGTCAAACAAAACAGCATCACTGAAATGAACATATGAAGCATGAAAAGTAACTCCCTGAAGATCTGTGTTTTCTGTATAAACCCGAAGATTTTTTTCAACAATGCGATAAAATCTTTTTTCCAGAGGTGTAAAGATTTTTTTTCCGGGATCATATACAGGCGTTACATCATTTTCTTCTGTTATTTGCTCTGGAATTGATGTAAGCTCCCCTTTTTTATCAAGATTTACAAGCTCAACCATGGCTTCAGAAATCATTTCACCGTTTTCAGAACATACAGTTTGATGGCAAACTGCACGAAAAGAAGCTTTTTTCATATATTTTGTAAAAACCGAAAGCTGCTCTCCTGACACAGGCAGTCTGTGAATCTTTATTTGAAGTGCATAGACCTGAAGCGTAAAATTTTTAAGAAGAGAATCGTCCCCTTCAATGTGAAAAATCTGTTCTCCAGTATCCACTCTGCCTCTGTCCATGAATCTGAGAAGTGTTTCCGTGTCCGCACGACCGTCCTCTCTTATATCACCCGGATAGGTTGTAATTTTTTTTAATACATATCCTTTTTTAAGTAAATTCTCTCTTTTTTCTTCAGAAATAAAGGTTGTAATGTTTGAGGAGGTTTCAGAACAATCGCATCTTCTGTATCTTATGTCCGATCTACTGATATTTGTGGGGAAATCTTCAAAAACAAAAGCAGCGGTTTGAATCCCGCTCATTAAAGCACCCTCGTATCCGCCTCCGGCCCAAGTCCAGGCACCTGTGAGATAAAGATTTTTCACCGGAGTGACATTTCTCAGCCTTTTGCTGTTGGATTGCTCCACAGTTTGTGCAAGACCGTATATGCTGCCTTTGTAATTCCCGGTGTATCTGTTCATGGTTCGGGGAGTTGCAAACTCCATTACTTCAATGTGTTTTTTCAGGCCGGGGAATTTTCGGTCATATTTTTCAAGAAGACGGGTTTTCGTCTCCTTTTTTCTGTCTGAATATTCTTTTTCGGAAATATCAAACCAGCCATCTCCGGGTGTTACCTCTACAAACGAAACCACTCCGCAGTTTTCAGGAGCTGAAGCCATTCCAGAATTTTCGTAGTTTGTAACTGCCCAGTCAGTGTGGTGCAACTCGTTTTTCATGCTTCGCTCATACGCCTTCACAGGAGAAAATCCGTGATTATAAAAAAATGTGTTGTCAGGAATACCTATTTCTGAAGGGAAACAGTCAAGACCGGCATAAAGAGAATAAAAAGATACAGACGGCTTCATTTTTTTCAATCTAAATTTAAAAATATTTTTTGTTGCGGATTCCGGGAGCAATTCAAAAAATGTATGATAAGGGTCTGCATTGGATATTACTAGTTTGGATTCTATTCTTTTTCCATCCCGCAATTCAACTCCCCGGACATTACCACTGGAAACAGATATGTCGGAAACTTCAGCATTGACAAAACATATACCTCCCAGTTCCGAAATCCTTTCCGCCATTGTTTCTGAAAAAGCGGCTCCTCCACCTTTTATGTCATAAGAACCTTCCAGAAAATGGCTGTTGAACACACATGTCGAAAAGTTAGCTGTAGCAAGTTCGGGCGGTAAACCTATGAGTGTCCAGAACTGTGCAAAAACAGCTTTAAGTTTTTTGTCGGAAATAAACTCTGAAACAAGTTCACTGAAAGTTTTATCCACATATCTACGATTAATGAGTTTTTCCTCAGAAACATTAAAATCCGGATCAATCCAGGGGCCCATTATGTGGGTTTTAAGTTTTTTCAGAAAAGAGAGCAACTTTGTTATTCCTTTCTTTTCTTCTGGAAACATTTTTATTAATTCGTTTTCCAGAGCTCCATCCTTGTTGGGTACGGATATGGAGAAATCTGGAAACTCAGCAGAAAAAACTGTTTTCTTAGGAGCTATCTCAAGTTTTGACAAAACACCGAGACAGTCAAGAACATCATGAACAGGGGTTCCTTTTCCTAAGGCTCCGATATGATGAAGAGAAGCATCAAAGCGATAATTTTTTCTTCTGAAACTGTGGGCATAACCGCCTATTTGTGAGTGTTTTTCAAGCACACATACAGAAAATCCATGTCTGGAAAGTTCCAGTGCTGAAGCTAATCCGCCGAGACCGGAACCTACAACCACAGCATCAACTTCAGAAGGAAGCAAAGAATCGTCCTTTTTATAGTCAAGAAAAATAATGTTCTTATTCATATTCAAACCCGATTCAAATGTTTGCGGGTTACATATTAATTCCTTTAAAGTGCATGTCAATAAATAGCCGTGTCCAACTACAACTTGAATCGTCCGACTCTCTGATTGAAAAATGAAAAAACCTTCTGTTCCTGTAGATCCGTTGCTATTTTGCATGTGCAAAACTTGATTAAAATTCTTACAAAATTGACTGTTTTTTTAAAAATGCTATATTTATGGTGATAAAAGTTTTACATTCACATGAGGAGGCAATTATGAGCAATGAAAAATACCGTCTTGTTACAAGAAGTGATTTTGATGGTCTGGTTTGTGCTGCTATTTTTAAAGAACTTGATATGATTGATGATATCAAATTTGTCCATCCAAAAGATATGCAGGATGGTAAAATCGATATAAACAACCGTGACATAACTACAAATCTTCCCTATGTCCCCGGAGTTTATCTGTGTTTTGACCACCATCTAAGTGAAACTCTGAGAACGAAAGGAGTTGCTGACAATCATATAATTGATCCTGAAGCACCTTCTGCCGCCCGTGTTGTTTATGATTACTACGGAGGCGAAAAAGCTGTTCCCAACATAAGAAAAGATATGATGCTCGCCGTTGATAAAGCTGACAGTGCTCAATTCTCCATTGACGAAATACTGAACCCTTCGGGATGGATTATGTTGAATTTTCTCATGGACGCACGAACCGGTCTTGGAAGATTCAGGAATTTTCGAATATCCAATTACAACCTCATGATGGATTTAATTGATTACTGTCGGAATCACACCATTGAAGAAATTCTTGAACTTCCGGATGTTAAGGAGCGTGCGGAACTTTATGAAAAACATAATCCGGATTTCAAACAGATGCTGATATCCAACGCAACGGTCAAAGACAATCTTGTTATTATAGACTTACGAAATCAGGACACCATATATGCGGGGAACAGATTTATGAAATACGCTCTTTTCCCACAGTGCAATGTTTCTTTGCAGATTATGTGGGGAAGAAAAAAACAGAATACTGTTTTTACAGTTGGAAAATCCATAGTTGACAGAAGTTCCGATCTCAACATAGGAAAACTTATGCTTGAATATGGCGGCGGCGGACACAGAAACGCCGGAACCTGCCAGGTGGATAATGATAAAGCTGAAAAAAATCTCCTGGAACTTTCGGCCAAAATAAGAATCGAAGGATAGATGTCTGTGCATTCTCTTCTGTTTATGCCAAATTACAGTAGTTATCTCTATAATAAAAAGAAAATCTAAACGGAGTTTTTATGTCTGTTCCGGAAGCAATTATTTTAGGCATCATACAGGGACTTACTGAATTTCTTCCTGTAAGCTCATCGGGTCACCTTACGCTGTTTCAGTATATTATGGGGCACGGAGGCGAAACACCCCTCATGTTTGACATATGTCTTCATGTATCTTCTCTTTTTGCTGTAATAATATTCTTCAGAAAAAAACTGCTCTCTCTTTCAAAAGGAGTTTTTGATAAAAAGACAAAAAAAGATTCTTTCAGAGAAGTGTTTATGATATGTATTAGTACTTTTGTAACTGCCTCAATGGTTTTCTTTACAAAACCTTTGCTCATGAACATAAGAAAAGAACCCGGATTGCTTTTTTTCACATTTCTTTTCACAGCTGTAATACTCCTGGCGGCCGGATATATGATGAAAAAAAAGAACGAAGACAGAGCTATAAATGTAAAAGATGCCATTTTCATAGGTTTTTTTCAGGGGCTGGCTGTCCTTCCCGGCATATCCAGATCAGGCTCCACAATAGCCGCCGGTCTTTTTCGCAAAATTTCAAGGGAAAAAGCCGTGGAGTATTCCTTTCTGCTTTTTATACCGGCCATACTCGGTGCTCTTGTTCTTGAACTCGCAGGGGAGGAGTGGCGTACAATGGAAATTCTTCCTGTAATAGCAGGATCAACAACCTCTTTTGTTTCCAGTCTGCTGGCTTTGAAACTGCTTATAATAATGGTAAAGAAAACCCTGATGTTTCCTTTTTCAATATATCTCGGAATCCTTTCGCTGACAGTTCTTATTTTTATTTAAGAACTTGTTCTTAAAAGCTTTTTGTCATGAAAAATCAGCATAGAGAACAGAACAAATTCAGCAATCATATTTTCCCGGAAAATTTTGACGGGAAAGTTTGTTTTTCCAACGCAACTTGAAATCCTCATTCAGATGCTTATATACAATAATAGGTATTTGAAACTTCAAAAAGGAGTGATTTATGGATAATCTTACAAAAAAAGTACAACAGGGACTTATGTCCGCTGAGCAGGAAACCGTAAGAAGAGGTCAGCAGCACATTACAGCTGTTCATTTCCTCTGGGGTCTGCTTGAGCAAAAAAACGGAATGCTCACAATGATAATGAAAAAAACGGGAAGTGATATAAACACGGCAAAAGCTGATGTAAAAAGAGAGCTGGATAAACTTCCGTCTGTTTCAGGAGATGTTGAAACACAGATGAATAAAGACCTGAGACGAATTCTCATGATTGCCGCCAATAAGGCCAAGGAGATGGGAGACAGCTATGTCAGTGTGGAACACACAATAATCGCGATGATATCTTCCGGGGGAGCAGAATCTGAACTGCTGAAAAAATGGGGAATAACACCCGAGATTCTCCACACAATTCTCAAATCCATAAGAGGAAATTCGGTGGCGGATTCAGAAAATCCGGAGGACACATACGATGCACTCAACAAGTACGGAAGAAACCTCGTGGATCTGGCCCGCGAGGGAAAATTGGACCCGGTAATAGGAAGAGACAGTGAAATACGACGAATTGTCAGAATACTTTCCCGAAGAACAAAAAACAATCCGGTGGCCATAGGAGCTCCCGGAGTGGGCAAAACTGCAATTGTAGAAGGTCTGGCCAGACGAATTGTCAAAGGCGATGTCCCCGGACCTCTTAAAAATAAAGAGATTTTTGAACTTGACATGGGAGCTCTGATTTCAGGAGCAAAATTTCGTGGGGAATTTGAGGAGCGTCTTAAAGCTGTTCTTAAATCTGTGGCTGAATCTGATGGTCGTATAATTCTTTTTATAGATGAGCTGCACAATATTGTGGGAGCCGGAAGAACCGATGGAAGCATGGATGCCGGAAACATGCTGAAACCAATGCTGGCAAGGGGTGAACTTCGATGCATAGGTGCTACCACTCTTGATGAATACCGTAAATACATAGAAAAAGATAAAGCCCTTGAACGCAGATTTCAGCCGGTGATGGTTGATCAACCTTCCGAAGAGGATACTGTTTCCATTCTAAGAGGGCTGAAAGAACGATTTGAAGCACATCACGGAATAAGTATAACCGATGCTGCCATTATTACGGCGGTTTCTCTTTCCAACCGTTATATAACAGAAAGATATCTTCCGGACAAAGCAATCGATTTGATTGATGAAGCCTGTGCTATGGTCAGAACAGAAATAGACAGCATGCCGGCAGATATGGACGACATGAGAAGACGAATAATGCAGATGGAGATAGAGATAAACGGTCTGAAAAAGGAAAATGACGAAGATTCCGTTGAAAGAAGAAAAAAACTGGAGAAAGAGATTTCAAATATAAAAGAGGATTACGAATCGCGTCTCGTTGAATGGAAAAGGGAAAAAAAAGAGATTGAACGGATGAAAGAGTTGAGAAACGAAATTGAAAAAACCAAACTGGATATAGAAAAAGCGGAAAGAGAATACGATCTCAACAAGGCGGCCGAATTAAAATACGGAAAACTTCAGGAACTTAAAAAAGAGCTGGAGAAAAGCGGGCAAAAAAGTGCCGATGAAAATCGTGTCATAAGTGAAACTCTCGGAGATACCGAGGTTGCAGAAGTTGTCAGCAAATGGACAGGAATTCCCGTAACAAAAATGGTGGAATCTGAAAAGAAGAAAATTCTGGAACTTCCCGACGCAATAAAAAAACGGGTAATCGGGCAGGATGAAGCTGTAAAAACAGTATCCGAAGCCATTCTTCGCTCCAGAGCAGGTTTAAAAGATCCCAAACGCCCTATGGGGAGTTTCATATTCCTCGGGCCGACGGGAGTGGGTAAAACTGAACTTACAAAACAACTTGCATTTCAGCTTTTTGATTCGGAAAAAAACATGATTCGCATTGATATGAGCGAATATATGGAAAAACACTCGGTAAGCAGACTTATCGGAGCTCCTCCCGGATATGTGGGTTACGATGAAGGCGGTCAGCTCACGGAACAGGTTAGAAGAAAACCTTACTCCATAGTTCTTCTTGACGAAATTGAAAAAGCACACAACGATGTATTCAATATTTTGCTTCAGATACTTGAAGATGGACGACTCACCGATAATCAGGGACACACTGTTGACTTTAAAAACACAATAATAATAATGACTTCAAACATTGGAAGTGAATTTCTCCAAGGGAACGAAAAAATCAGTGAAAAGGAAAAAAATCAAGTGATGTCAAAAATAAGAACTCACTTTAAACCTGAATTCATAAATCGTATAGATGATATAATCATGTTCAATCCGCTTGGGAAAGAGCAACTTTACAATATTATAGACATAATGGTGGAGGATCTTGACAGAAGACTGTCTGAAAACAAGATCGATCTTTCATTTACAGATCAGGCGAGAGATCTCATAATAGAACGCAGTTTCGATCCGGAATTCGGAGCTCGTCCTCTCAGACGCTTCATAGAAAAAAACATAGAGACGGCAATTGCTTCTGGGATAATGCGGAATGAAATAAGTTCCGGAGACAGTGTAGAGTTCTATAAAAAAGGCGAAGAGCTTGCTTACCGTACATTAAGATAGGGTCTTATGTGTTCAGCTGTCAGAGATTTTTCTGAATCCGCAATATCTTCCGGGGTTCCTTCAGCAACAATTTTGCCGCCGTTTTTTCCACCGAGAGGCCCCATGTCTATTATATGATCCGCCTGCTTTATAATATCCGGATTGTGTTCAATAATAACAATTGTAGCTCCCTTATCCACAAGCTTGTTCAATATGTGTATGAGCTTTCGTATGTCGTCAAAATGAAGCCCCGTGGTGGGCTCGTCAAGGATATAAAAAGCAGTTGAGCTTCGTTGTTTGGCAAGTTCTCTCGAAAGTTTTATGCGCTGAGCTTCACCGCCTGAAAGGGTATTTGCAGGCTGTCCCAATTTTATATATCCCAGTCCTATGTTTTCAAGAAGACGGAGTTTTCGTTTTATGGCCGGGAAAGCATCAAACAGATCAAGTGCTTGTGAAACTTCCATCTCAAGAACATCGTAAATGTTCCTGCCTCTGTATTTTATTTCCAGAGTTTCCTCGTCAAAACGCTTCCCATTACATTCCGGGCATCTAACATAGGTATCCGGCATGAGATTCATCTCTATTTTTATTATGCCGCCTCCCTGGCATTTTTCACAGCGGCCACCTTTTACATTAAACGAAAATCGTCCTCTTTTATATCCACGGGCTCTGGATTCGGGCAGTTCCGCAAAAAAAGAGCGGATATAATCAAATATCTTCGTATATGTCGCCGGATTTGACCGGGGAGTTCTTCCTATGGGAGACTGATCTATCTCAACAACATTTTTAGGTTTTATCTTTGTTTTTCCTATCAGCTTTCTGCAGGGAGATTTTTTACGCATCAAAGCCGGATAAAGAGTTTCCATTATAAGCGAACTTTTACCACTTCCGGAAACACCGGTGACAACCGTAAGAACAGAAAGCGGAATTTTCACATCACAAAATTGCAGATTATTGGCAGATGCTCCCGTAATTTTTATAAAATCAGATGGTTCTCTTCTTTTTCTCGGAAGTTCTATTTTTCTTTTTCCCGAAAGATATTTTCCGGTAAGTGAATCTTTTTTTAATTTCAAACCCTTGAGAGCTCCGGAATAAACCAGCTCACCTCCCTTGAGTCCCGGTCCCGGACCGAGATCTATTATATAATCCGCAGAGTCCATTATATCTCTGTCATGCTCCACAACAATGACATTGTTTCCTATATCACGCAGATGTGTGAGAATATCTATGAGAGAAGCCGTATCCGCAGGATGAAGTCCTATTGTAGGTTCGTCCAGAACATAAGTCACTCCTGTAAGCCCTGAGCCTATCTGTGTGGCAAGATGGATTCTCTGGGATTCTCCCCCTGACAAAGTTGCCGTTTTTCTGTTGGGAGTAATATATCCCAGACCGACTTTATAAAGAAACTTAAAACGCATGGAAAGTTCCTTTATTATTTTTCCGGCGATTTTCCATTTAAAATCCGAGAAATCGAAATTATCAGCGGAGGAAAACATTTTATAAAGCTCCTCTATGGACATTTCACACAGTTCATGAATATTCTTTCCCGCTATTTTCACACTCAGAGCTTTTTTGCCGAGTCTCATTCCTCCGCATTCACTGCAGGTTCCCCTTGCGAGAAACTTTTCAAGCTCCCTTCTTATTATGTTTGAAGATGTATCACGGTATCTGCGCTCGAAAAGGTTAACCACTCCTTCAAAGGGTCTTCTGAACTTATGTCGCATGCTTCTGGTTTTTATGGAAAAATCCAGTTCGTAATCCGTTCCGTAAAGCAACTCCGAACGAGTTTTTTCGGAAAGTTCGGAAAAAGGGCGTTTTACATCTTCTCCATTATGTTTTATAAGGGTTTTCACCATCTCTTTAACCATGGACTGAAGCCAGGGGATCGCTCCCCTTGATGGCGGTTTTTCAGGATTTCTAACTATGAGAGTTTCATCCATTTTCATTGTAAATCCAAGGCCATGGCAGACCGGACAGGCACCTGAAGGAGAGTTGAAAGAAAATGAACGGGGTTCTATTTCATCATAGTAAATATTGCAGTCCGGACACCCGAAATCTTCACTCAAAAGAATATCGCGACCGCCCTTTTCATGAACCACAACTTTCCCATGTCCTTTTTCCAACGCAACTTCAACGGAAGCTCTCACTCTTTTTCTGTCGGTGTTTTTTTTTACAGCAATACGGTCAATAACAATATTTACATTGTGTTTTTTATTTTTATGGGGTTCAGGAATT
>JAWOGE010000203.1:0-4647 GCA_046497165.1 bacterium
CACTATTCTTAAACGACCGCCCTATATAGAACTGCCTAAGCCCATAAGACCCGAAAATATAATAAACTCCATATTGGAGTTTCATCCTCACCTTAATAAAAAAGAGGAACAGAAAATAAGAGACTCCATAAACCGGGCTGTGGTTATGGCTCAATCCGCCCACAATGGAGTTTTAAGAAAAAGCGGCGAACCTTATGTAAATCATCCTTTTTCTGTTGCATATATTCTTGCCCGCATGGGAATGGATCGTGAAAGTGTAATAGCCGGCATTCTTCACGATACAGTGGAAGATTCAACCACAAAACTTGAAGAGATAGAAGAAGCTTTCGGAGAAAATGTAACCAGGCTTGTAGACGGACTAACCAAATTCAAAGATATCTCTCTTCAGAGAAATGAAAATCAGGCCCGTACATTCCAGAAACTTATAACTTTTGCATCTGACGATATAAGAACCATTATTATAAAACTCATTGACAGACTTCACAACATGACAACCATTGATGTAATGCGTCCTGAAAAAATAGAACGAATATCCAACGAAACATTGCGTTATTACGCACCTCTTGCACATAGATTCGGTATCTACTGGCTGAAGGAGGAACTGGAGACATACAGTTTTTACTATCTTTTCCCGAAAGAATGGAAAAAAATAGACAACTTCATAAATAAAAAATACCCCAATGCCCGAAAACTCATTGACCATCTTAAACACAAAGTGAAGCAGACCGTTTTGAAAAACAATGAAGGTACAAACCTCAAACTGCATTCAATTTACGGAAGGGTCAAATCCTATTACAGCATATACAAAAAATCGATACAGAAAAACAAGTCCATTGAAAGATTGAAAGACATTCTGGGAATAAGAGTTATCGTAGATTCCGAGATAAGTCAGGACTGTTATCTCGCCATGGCCGCAATTCACTCAGACAATGAATTTACGGTCATAAACAACAGGTTCAAAGATTATATATCGCGCCCTAAAAAAAACGGATATCAATCCATACACACAGGAGTGCGCTACAAAAAACATTTTATGGAAATACAGATTCGCACAAAATACATGGAGCGTGTGGCCGAAGAGGGCAAAGCCGCACACTGGGCTTATAAAACAGAGCTCAGCCACAAAGACAAAGTTATTTCCTGGCTTCATGAAGTGCTGGAACATATAGAAAATGTTGATCCGCTTGAATACATGAACGATATAGAGCATGTTATTCCTCTCGAAAAGATAACCGTTTTCACTCCCAAAGGAGACCTTATAACTGTTCCTGAAAAAGCTACTCTGCTTGATTTTGCCTACGCAATTCACAGTGAGCTGGGAAATACCTGCATAGGCGGTATCGTAAACGGTAAAAAAGTTCCCATCTATTTTCGACTGTCCAATAAAGATGAAGCTGAAATCCATGTATCAACAAAACAACATCCCCGCAAAGACTGGCTAAATTTCGTAAAAACTCCCAAAGCCAAACAGAATATAAGACGATATCTTAAAAAGAAGAACAGAGAAGCCGCCGTCAGACACGGACGAATGATTTTGAAACCGCTTTATGAAGCATTGGGAAGAAAAGATGATTTTAATAAAATAGAAAAACTTAATGAATTCAAACAAATTGCCGACAAACACTCCCTTCCTGCAAAAAATCGTAAAAACCGTTTTTTCAAAAGACTTTCAACCGGAGAATTAAAGCTTCGTCCCATTATCCGTGCTCTGTTTTCAAAAAAGGAACTTGACCTCTTGTGCGATAAATTTCCTGAAAAAATAGCGACACTTTTCCCTGCTCCCGCAACTCCTTCAGACAAATCAAAAAAGGGTGTCGAGACAAAAAAATCATCCATAGAAAAATCCCCCCTTTTTATTCCCGGAGAAGGAGAAACCCGACAGTACCATATTGCAAAATGCTGTCTGCCGGATGAAGACGACCCCATAGTAGCCTATATCTCTAAAAACAGAGGTTATGTTATACATAAAAAAAGCTGTTCCACGCTTAAAAATATAAACAAGGATCGCATTTTAAACGATGCTTTCTGGTTTCACAGCAACTCCTATCAGATAGATATAATAATAAAAGTAAAAAATCATAAAGGAGCTCTCTTTGATATCATAAAAACAATTTCGGGAAACAACATAGATATCGCAAGCATCCATTTGAACGCTGAGGATAGCGAAGAAAAAGAGGGGAGCATATATCTCACTGTAAATGAAGTAAATCTCAAAAAGTTGGAAACAGTGAGAAAAAAATTGAAAAAAACAACCAATATAATAAGCTTTGATTATGAAGCTGTTGATTTTATATAGGAGCAAAATATGAAAGGTCTTTACACAGCAATAGTAACTCCGTTTTCAGATGACGGATCCATAGATTACGCTGCTTCGGCAAAACTACTTGACCGACAGATGGATGCAGGAGTTTCCGGACTTATTGTGGGAGGTACAACCGGAGAAGCGGCAACACTTTCAGCTGAAGAAAAGATAGATTTCTACTCTTTTGTCAAAGATAGAGCAGGGACTCTGGACCTCGTTGCCGGAACCGGCAGCAACAATACCGAAGAATCGGTAAAGCTGACAGAAAAAGTCCTTGAAACAGGGTACAAAAAAATACTTGCCGTAACACCCTACTATAACAAACCCTCATGTGCCGGTCTTCATCGTCATTATAAAGCATTGGCCGAAACTGGTGCCGAAGTTGTTCTTTATAATGTTCCGGGAAGAACATCTTTAAATGTTTCTCCCGGCTGCCTCGCCCGTATGACCGACATTGAAGGAATAACAGCTGTGAAGGAAGCCAGCGGAGATATCTCCCAGCTTGTGGACTATCTTGACAAAACAGGAATGAATCGATTTGATTTTCTTTCCGGAGATGATTCCACCGCCACAGCTTTCATCGCCGCAGGGGGCAAAGGTCTTATCTCCGTTTTTTCCAATGTTATGCCGGAATACGGAGTTGAAATGATAAATGCAGCCCTTGAAGGCGATGTGCAGAAAGCTGCGAAAATGCAGGTCAGATTAAACAGATTCTGTCAAACTATGTTTCTTGAAACCAACCCTCTGCCGGTTAAAACTTCACTTTCCATGATGGGCTTATGTTCTGAAAAATTCAGAGCTCCTCTTGCATGCATGGAAAAAAAGAACAAAGATATCCTTCGAACTGTACTTGAAGATTACGATCTGTTAAAAAACTGAATTATGAAAAAAATCAGAGAATCATCGGTATTTGACGGAAAAATCTTCACTGTCCGCGAAATACAGTTGCAAAAAGGCAGTCGTGATATAAAACATTTTTCCGTAGATTTTCCCAAAACCGTTGCTGTTCTTCCTGTAACTGAAAAAAACACATTTATTCTTGAAAAACAATACCGTTCAGCTGTTGACAAATGGATCATCGAGCTGCCCGCCGGAAAAACAGATTCCGGAGAATCACCTGAAAACACACTGACAAGGGAACTTGAAGAGGAAACCGGGCTTCGTCCCATATTTTTGAAAGAGATGTTCCGGGGATATGTAAGCTGCGGATATACAAACGAGTTCATGCATTATTTTATCTCCCGAGTTGAAAAAATACCCCCCGAAGAAAGAAAACTTTTCCCCGACAAAGATGAAGAAATTATTCTTATTGAAAAAACCCCTGAAGAAGCGAAAGAGATGATAAATCAAGGTGAAATTATAGACGCAAAAACCATAATGCTTATTCAGTCATGGTTCCTTTCACAATTCTGAAACCGTTCTGAATCGGACGGTTCAGGTTTCATGTGCTTTTCAAGCATTTCCATAAGCTTTGTCCGTCTGAATGGCTTGCAGATGCTTGCAGTAAATCCATATTCAACAGGATTTTTCATCACAGGACCGTCAGCATAGCCGCTTACTACAAACACAGGTATTTCAGTGTCTATTTTTCTTACTTCTTTTACAGCTTCTTTGCCGCCCATATTGCCCGGTACGGTAAGATCAAAAATCATCCCCGATAAAAGTTTGTTCTCTTTTAATTCTGACGCAAAATAGTCCACCGCATCTTTACCGTTGTCTTTACACACAACAGAATAACCAAAGGATTCAAGCATAGCTCCAATGGTTTCTCTCATAACCTCCTCGTCATCCATCACAAGAAATGTTCCAATGCCTTTGTGTCGGCTTCCCGTTTGTTCGACAGAAGATACAGGAACTGCTTTTATCTCTGCCGGAAGGTAAACATGAAATATGCTGCCTTCACCCAAATTGGAATCGACATCGATACTTCCCCCGTGCCGATTGACAATCGAATAGCAGGTCGCAAGACCAAGCCCGTGTCCTTCAGATTTTGTTGTGAAAAACGGATCAAAAATTTTGGTAAGCATACCACTCGGTATTCCGATGCCGTTATCTTTAATTGATATTCTCACATAACTACCCTTTGCCAGCACGGGATGCTCTTTTTCAGCTAAAGTAGTGTTGCGTGCTGTTATCTCAACTGTTCCTCCTTCAGGCATGGCTTGCTTTGCATTAATAACAATGTTGTCAACAACCTGTCCTATTTGGTTTTTGTCAAAATTACAGGCCCATAGATCTTGCGAAGCATCATAATGACACGAAATATTCGAACCGCTTAAAGCAAACTGTGCCGTCTCCTTAACAAAGGGAAAAACTTTTTGAACTTTTTGTACCGGTGCTCCCCC
>JAWOGE010000005.1:0-2530 GCA_046497165.1 bacterium
GTCACAAACCCCATATTAGCCAGATAAATAGCATTTCTGCCCTCACCGCACCCCAAATCCAGAGCCTTTAGGTTTTTTGGCAATTTTTCTGCGATATTTACAACAAGTTCACTTGGCTTTCCACCACCGAATGTATCTAACATCCCTTTTCGTTTATAACTCTCTTCCCAAAAAGGTGTTTTAACTTTTTCTTTTGACATTATTATTCTCCTCCACAATTTTCAATCGCCTAAAAAACCTTACTCATAATATTCTCAAATCTTGTGTTGCTGACCGGATGATGGCTTATTATCCTGCCGTTGTAGATCATGCAGAAAGTGCCGAAAGGTGATGGCGAATTCTGAGCAGTAACAGGGTCATTCACATCTATCAGCGTTGTTTTCAGATGAAATTTCTTTTTTGCGGTTTCCAGAATGCTTCTGACATTTTTTTCTGTGTAGGGACACTGATACGACCTGAGTATTGTTAGTCCTTCACCGAAAACTGATGGATCTCCAAGTTTGAACTTTGGATCAATGGATGATTCATCAAACTTTTTCACAAGCAGTTCAAAATCGGGTTTTGCAATGTCTGCGATCTGAAAACCTTTTTTCAGAAATATAGGACTGTCAGCCATGAAAGAACCTTTTCTGGTAACGACAGCGACACCGGACATTTTTTTCTCTTTCGCCTCTTTAATACATTCATCAATCAGCAAAGAAGCGTAACCTTTTCCCTTAAATTCCTTTTTAAATCCGACAAAAACGCAGTCAATGAATAAATATGCTTTCGCATCAACCGGACGGTGTGCATATTCTCCCGGAACATACTCGATCATCCCCTGATATCCGCCTGTGTGCGAAAAAATAATCTTAATCCGCAACCCTTTTGGATAGTATTCGCCGAACCATTTAATTTTATTGCGCAATTCCAGATGCTTTTTCACATCCTTATATCCGCACACACCATAATCCGCGATATTTTCAGGTGTCAGATCAATGATTTTGATGTCTGGCATTTATTTCTCCTCCTTTTTATCAGATTCATCTTCGATTTCAAGTGCTTTTTCAAGTTCTTCAATTGTCGGAAGGCTTGATTTCAAATTCTCAGGAAGTGCTTTTGTCAGTTCATAGTCAGAAACCCCTATTGGTTTTTGTATATCACGTAATGCATATTCGGCAAATATTTTATTTTTAGACTCACACAATATAAGCCCGATAGTCGGTTGATCTGTTGAGTGTTTAAGAAGATCATCAACTGCTGAACAATAAAAATTCATTTTTCCTGCGTATTCCGGCTTGAAGTCACCTTTCTTCAGCTCAACTATGACAAATGAACGAAGTTTTAGATGATAAAAAAGCAAATCAATATAGAAATCCTTATCGGAAACTGTAAGTTTATACTGCCTTCCTACAAATGCAAAACCTGTCCCTAATTCCGTAAGAAAATTCTCAAGATGTTTGATTAACTCTGTTTCAAGCTCCCGCTCAGCAAATGGTTCAGCAATTGTTAAAAAATCAAAAATATACGGATCTTTCAACGTCTTCGCGGCCAGATCTGATTGCATTTCAGGAAGTGTATGGTTAAAATTTGTTGAAGAATTTCCCTGTCTATTATGCAAATTGTTTTTTATCATGGAAGCAAGAACATCTCTATTCCAACCATTCTTTATAGTTTCTCCCATGTACCAGAAGCGAATATCAATATCTTTGATTTTTTCTATCAAAAGAAAATGATGCCCCCATGGAATATTTTTTAAAAGATTGGTTTTTTCTAATTGTGCCACTGTCGGTGGCATTTTTTCTGACGACAAATCAGAAGCTTTTAATAATTTTGCCACAGTTCGTGGCAATTTCTCAGAATTATCTAATTTTGCCACAGGCTGTGGCAAAATCTCGGTAACACAGGAATACTCTCTATAAAATGCAACCATCCTTCCAAGATTGCGCTCAGAAAACCCTTTTATATCAGACAGTTCATTCTTAATATCTTTTGAGAGACGGGGAATAACAGATGACGACCAACCTTCCTTCTGCTGTCTTTCATGTATCATCTTGCCTATATCAAAATACATTAATATCATTTCAGCATTTGCCGCAAAAGTGGCTCTGACCTGAGCCGCACGAATGCGATTTTTTATACTATTTAAGAGATTTTTATATCTTATCATATCCGTCATCTAATCCTCCGTTTTTGTAAAATCCTTCTATCGAAAGTTCGTGCAAGCACCTCTTGCACAATTCTTGATTTATTTATTAAATCTTTATTCATTCTCCGGCTCCTTCACTTTTTTCTCAAATTCCGCCCGTTTTCAGTCATTTTTCTTCTCTCCCTCACAATTTATCGGATTATATCTGTCCATTTCCCATTTTGCGGGATTAATGTTTATGTAATGCCGGATTTTATCCAGTTCTTTTTCGTTATGGATTATGTGTTCGTGATAATTCCGCTGCCATAATTTTTTATAAAACGGCGGCCAATTGTTTTCGTGAACATTTTTTATGTATTGGTTGGTGGTCATGGTTTTAAACCAGGATATTATTCCTGATAA
>JAWOGE010000024.1:0-7134 GCA_046497165.1 bacterium
CCATTTTATGGGGTTTGTTTTAATATAATTTCGTATTTTCTGTAATTCTATTTCGTTTCTGATGACGCGGTCATGGAATCGGGGTTGCCAGATGGCCCTGCCTTTTGTGTTGTTTTTTTTGTTATATATTCTGGTTACAGATGATTTGAACCCGGCCACAAATGATGATACGGATTTTGGTCTGCGGAATATTTTTGGATCCTGTTCCTGTCGCCGATCTTGTAGAGACGCATGGCATGCGTCTCCATCATTAATGAGACGCACGCCGTGCGTCTCTACGGGGATGGGATCGTTATTATGATTAATATCGGGGGTGTTTTTGAGACGCACGCCGTGCGAATCGGCGGGGATCATATCGTTTTTATGATTAATGTCGTGTTTATTTTTGAGACGCACGCCGTGCGTCTCTACGGAGGTGGGATTTTCTGTAATGATTATTATTGCGTGAATGTGATCCGGCATTATTATATATTCATCACATTGTAATTCCTGTCGTAGGCTGAATGATTTTTGCCATTGTTCTTCTGTGTTTTTTCCAAAATTATTCAGTATCATTTCGCCGTTTTCTATTTCACCGAACAGATTATCTCTGTCTTTTGTGCATATTGTTATGAAATAATATCCCGCTGATGAATAATCCCAATGTTTCAATCTTGCTGATTCTATGCGGTATTTTTCTCTGAATAATGTCAATTTTTCACCCATATTTAAAGATGCATGCCATGCGTCTCTACGATTTCAATAAACCCATACCCGGCACTGTTGGAGCTTCCGATGCCTGCATCAAGGGCAAATTGAAGTATTTCAGGGTCTCCTTCAAGATAGAAATGGCCGGTCCAGCCTTTTAAGGTGGTTTTTTTGAAGTTCTGTACTCTCTGGCGGCAGTATTTCATGCGTACGGGTTTTATTTCCAAATTCCATGGACACTCTTCTCTGTGAAGTGATGTCCATTTTTTTCTGATGTTGGCATTCACCAGTTCGGAAAACTCTTTTTCCATGGGCGAGTAGTAATATTTCTTTTTTTTGCCGTCAGGTTTTTTCAGTGTGGAGTGAACTTCAACGGGTTCACAGGCGTTAATGCGGATTCTGTTTGATTTCACCTGCGGGGAAGGGATAACTTCAATTGAGTTTGCTGTGAGTTTTCTGCCGGCAACATCGACTTCTGAAGAGATGGCAAAGTTTTTAGCGGCCTGTTCAAGTATTTCATAAACCGGTGATGAAATATAAAAGGAAACTTCCTGCGGATATAAAAATTCCTGTGTTTCTTTTATGAATCTGTATCTCTCCTGAAAACCGGTGAAACAGAAAAGCTTGAAGGAGCGCTTTTCATAGGAATAGCCCCGGTCGTGAAGCCATTTTGCGAACTGCTCATCAAGCATGGAATAAACCAGTGCCTGCAGAGAAGCTTTATACTCCATTCTGATTAAAAGTTTCGAATCACCTGTTAGAGATACTTTCAATTTCATGTTTTACCTCATTTAATTCAGCACCTTCAAAACACTTCCGTCTGTTCAGTTGTTGGATTGTATCGTATAACAGAAAAAAAAGCAAGAGGGTTTTTCAGGGCCACCCTTCGAGTGATCACTCGAATAGTTAATACACTTTATTTGTGAATTCTTGTAATTTTTTGATAGATTTTCCCGAAAACACAGGAGATATCGTCAAGTATGGAGTAAATTGTCGGGATTATTATCAGAGTAAGAACAGTTGCAAAGGCAAGACCCCATATCATGGTTATGGCCATGGGCTGCCATATTTTGTTGGTTCCGGTAGCAAAAACAGCCATGGGAGTCAAGCCTCCGATGGTTGTGACAGTGGTCAAAATTATGGGTCTGAGTCGTTTTGTGCCTGCATTCATAAGTGCCCGCCGTCTTTTCATGGTTTTGGAGAAGGAGTTTATGAAATCAACAAGAATTATGGAGTCATTTACAACTATGCCGGCAAGTGCAACAAAAGCTATCATGGCCATTAGCGAAAGGGGAAGCTGCGATATGAATAGTCCCGCCACAACGCCTATGAATCCGAAAGGAACTGTAAGCATTATAATTGCAGGCTGAATAAAGGAGTTGAACTGAATTCCTATTATTATGTACATGAGCAATATGGCCATTAAAAATGCTTTTATTATGTCCCGGTTGGCTTCCTGCTGTTCCTCCTGTTTTCCCCGCAATGTAAATGTGTATTCGGGATACTCCTCACTGAGTTTGTCTGTGTGTTTTTTGATCTCTCTGTTCACAGCATAGGATGTTGTTTTGTTTTTATCCACATTGGCTCTGAGACGCAGTTCACGCATGTGATCCCGACGGCGAATTTTTGCAAGGGACTGCGTTTCTTTCAGGTTGACGAGATTTCCAAGGTGATAAACTGTTCCCTTGGAATTTTTAACAGGAAGGTTGTAAAGAGTTTCCAGTGTATACTCTCTGCTCTCATCAAGCCGCATAAATATGGCCATTTCATCTCCGTCAAAATGCAGATATCTTCCGAGATACCTCCCGCTTGTAGCTGCATTTACAGTAGCAGCAATGGCGGACACTGAAATACCGGCTTCTTCAAGTTTGCTTTTATTGGGCATCACAACTATTTCACTTATTTTAGGGGATTCGGTTCTGTTGAGATCCACAACTCCATCAATTTTATTGGCATAAGCGAGAAGTTTGTCAAAAAGCTTTTCCAGCACATTAATATCATCGCCCGCTATGGATACGCTGAGATCCCGACCCGTAGGAGGCCCGTCGGTTGAATCCATAAATTCAAAAACCTCAATATCTGGATATTGTGAAGCCTCTTCCCGCATGACTCTTTTTATTTCGGACTGCAAACTGTAATCGTAGTCTGTTATATCCATTCTCATTTCAGCAACTGATTCTTTTGTTATCCAGCGACGATCCTCTATGACCCTTCCTACAATTGTAACAAGGGACTCCACTTTGTCCGGATAAAAGGTATCCAGGACATACTTTTCAAGTTCATGTGTTATTTTTCGTGTCTTTTCAATGGGCGTATTGTCCGGCAATCTTATTTTGGCAACAAGTGTTTTTGTGTACTGTTTACCGAACATGACTATATCAAGTTGCGTAAAGGCAAGATAAAAAGAGAAAACAAGAAGCAAAATTATGGATACAAAAGCGGGATATCTGTATTTCAGAAAGAATCTAAGAATTTTTTTGTAATAATATTGAACTCTTTTAAAGAACCCTGTTTTTTTCTTTTTTTTGCCGACATAAAGCTTTTTCATCTCAAAAAGATGAACCGGCAGCACAATCAGAGCTTCTATGAGTGAAGCGATCAGTGTAAGTGTTACAACAACGGGAAGCTGGGAAAGGAATTTACCTGTCATACCACTGAGAAACAGCAAGGGAAGAAAAGCGGAGATCGTTGTGGCTATGGCGGTTATAACAGGCCACATTATGGTTGCGGTACCTTTCAGTGCCGCATTCATGGGAGAGTAACCCTCCTCACGGAAACGATAAACATTCTCTATTACAACAATAGCATCATCAACCAGCATTCCGGTTACAAGTATCATGGCAAAAAGACTCAGAGAGTTTATGGAATAACCGAATGCATGCATCATGATAAAAGTTGTCAAAAATGCAAAGGGGATGCCTATGACAGCAAGCAAACTGGCCCGCCATCCGAGAAACAGAAAAAGAAGCACCGCCACAAGAATCATTCCGAGAAGAGCGTTGTTTCTCAAAACTGATATGCTTTCATCAACCTGCTCAGCTTTATCATTGCGAAAACTGACAATTATATCGTCATATTTCGACATAAACTCTTCGACAACTTCTTTTACATTTTCATTGACACCGACAATGTTGGCATCGGATTTTCTGAATATATACAAAGAGACAGCTCTGTTTCCATTAAGAAAAGATTCTCTTCTTCTTCTTACAAATTTTTTCTCCACTGAGGCTACATTGTGTAGAAAAAGTTTTGTTCCGTACGGATTGCTGCCGGGAATCATCACATCTCTTATCTGTTCTACATCTGTGAAATTGCCGGTGGTTTTAACAGTAAACTGTTTTCCTGTAATATTGATTTTTCCACCCGGTATTCTGAAATTTGCGGCCTGTATGGCAGAAGCAAGCTCATCCAGAGAAATTCCATACTTATACATCTCTTCAGGGTTTAGGTATATTGCTATTTCCTCGTCGGGAGCACCGGCAATTCTTATCTCTTTAACATCGGGGATTTCGGCACTTATTTTTCTTTGAAGATTTTCGGCGATATCTTTGAACTCACGCTTAGAACGCTCATTGGAACTCAGCATTACATTTAAAATGGGTCTTGTGTCTCCTGTGGAGATTTTTATTGTTCTCGGCCCCGACATGACATTTCTGTCCGGAAGATCAGGAATTTCGTTTATTTTTGTCTGAACATCCATAATGCGGCTGTCGATTTCATCGCCTACATCTTCGTTAAAACTTATAAAAACAACGGATCTCCCCTCCTGTGAAGAAGAGGTGATATAATCGATATCATCTACCTGTGAAACAGCTTCCTCAATGGGAATAGTAATTATCCTTTCTATCTCCTCCGGCCCGGCACCCGGATAGGAAGTTATTACAATGGCAAATCCGAGATCGATATTGGGACTGTCCTCCACCGGAAGTTCATTTAAGGCAAATATACCAAAAGCAATAGCGGCAATGAATATAAAGTGAGCACATATAGGTTTTTTTATGAAAAAACGCAGCATACCCATCAGTCAATCACCTTTACCGATTGTCCGTCCATAAGAGATTGATGCCCGGAAACAATAACATTGAAAGAGGGCTTCTCATGCAGGTGTTTTTCAGCAAAACGGACGATAATTTCTCCTGAATTACGGGCAAGAACAGAAACTTCTTTTCTCAGAGCTTTCCCGTTTTTTTCAATAAAAAGAAAGTATTCTCCGTTACGCATCACAAGTGTGTTTCGTTCAACTCTGAAAGCATTTTCGTGGAAAGCTCCGGGAACAGCCACTTTTACATGCATACCGGGAAATATATTTTCACCGGGTTTTTTTCTAAAGTTTATTTTCATTGAATACAGCGAGTTATCACGATCAGGGGCGTTGGATATTCCGCTTACAAAACCTTTAGCCCGACTTTTGTCAGGAAGAATTATATAAACATTTTCAGATCGGTTTTTTCTATATTTTATAAGATCTTCATCCGTAAGACCTATAATAACTTTTAGTCTTCTTGTGTCCACAAGACGAGCCACCGGCATGCCCGCTGAAACAGTCTGTCCTTTGAAAGCAAGAGTTTCGGCAATTTCACCGGTGAAAGGAGCCTTTAAAAAAGAGTAGCCATATCTTGTCTCGGCATGATCAAGGGCTGCCACTGACTGTTCATAAGCAAGTTTTGAGTTGGCAAGAGCGTTCTCAGACTGCTCAAAAATTTCCCGGGAAAGATTTTCATGTTCATATAGTTTTTTATCCCGGTTAAAAATCTTTTTCTGAAGTTCATAGGTCAGTTCAGCCTGTTTTTTCTTTATTTCCGCCTGTCTGAGCTGATTTTTCGATTCAGCGGGGTCTATGACAACAAGCGTGGAGCCTTTTTTGATAACGCTCCCTATCTCAAAATTGTGCTCGAGTATTTCACCGCCCGATTTAGCAGTCAGAACAACATCATGTTCGGCATTTATATTTGTTTCGAACATAAAGTTTTCATTTATGGTCTCCTGTTTCATTGTTTCAATACGGACATTACGCAATCTTTTGTTTCTTTTGCTCTTTTTCTCGTTTTCTGTTTGTTCCCCATGCTTTTTTTCTATTGATGGATCTATGTTTTCAGATGATTTTTCCTTTTTGTTGCAGGAAACCACAGTCATAAAAGTAGAGATCATAAATAACACAAAAAAGCGGTAAATCATTTCACTCTCCCTCTCCTGAAAGATATCTCAGCTGATATATGCTGTTAAGAAGTGTAGCATCAATTATTACAAGCTGTTTTTCAGACTGAATATAGTTGTTCTGAGCGGAAAGAACATCAAGGTAGGTGGAAGCACCCAGTTTGTATTGAAGCTGCGTTTTTTCAAGGGTTCTTTTTGTCAGTTCCAATGTTTTTTTAACTGTCCGCCTCTGTTCCTCGAGAGAATATACAGAAGTGAGTATCTGCTTTACAACATAACGCTGTTCATCCTTCATATCTTTAAGTGCCAGTTCAGCATTAAGTTCGTCTATGTCCTTTTTTCGAACTTCCATGTAGTCCTGAAATCCGTTAAAGAGATTTATATCAAAACCGAGAAGTACCGTGTCGGAGGATTCCGTGTATCCCGATCTGAAAGGATGATTTTCCGTTTTTCCGAAATCATGGGAATAGGTAAAAACTATTGAAGGGAAAAAAGATGTCCATGCCTGTTTCCCAATTTCATCTGCAATGGAAAGAGCCGTTTTCATCTGTTTAATGACAGGTGAATTATTGAGAACATGTTCGGTTTCATCTGAAACAGCCTCTTCCATGGACCGCTGTTTAAAAGATTGAACAAGTTCCCGGCCGCTTTTTTCAGTTACAAAGTTTTCGGCATCTATCTCCTCTCCGGCAACTCTTTCAAGAAGAGCTTTCTTTTCTCTTAAATCCATTTTATGAGTTCTGAATTTTTGTTTTGCCTGTTCAAGATTCATTTCAAAATTCAAGATATCCAGCTCCGTTGCCCGCCCCGATTCCAGAAACATTCGGGCCCGTTTAAGATTCTCTTCTGCAAGAGTTATCTCCCGTCGGGATATTTCAATCTGCTGCTGCAACATATAGGCGTCCATAAATGCCGCTGTGGCTCTGGCTTTTACATCCTGGACGGATAGTTTCTTTTTAACCTCTTCCATTTTTTCACCGAGACGGGCAGCACGCACTGAAAAAAAACGGCTTCCACCTGCAAAAACAGGGAGAGAAACAGAAACAGAGCGATCCCACGAAGGATCTTTAACAGAGGATGTTCCCGCAGACTGTTGCTCAGCCGCAAGTGAATTATGTGTAAAATTCAAAGAGAAATAGGAGGAAGGAAGAAAACTCCCGTATGATTGGTATTTTTCAAAACCGGCTTTTTTGATATCCAGTTCCGAAGAACGAATATCCATATTATTCTTCATTGCTATGGAGAGATATTCGCTCAAAGAAAGCTCACGGGCATTTAAAAAAGTTAAAAACA
>JAWOGE010000028.1:0-2732 GCA_046497165.1 bacterium
GATTTACACTTAATTTTTTTCAAAATTGTCTGGACTTGGGGGCCACTATATGTTATGCTTAGCTTTGTTTATTAACATAAAGAGGTTTTTATGAAGAAAATTACTGTTTTATTTCTTATCATTTTTTTAACAGGTACTCATCTTTTCGCAGACAAATCAAAACAAAGCGAAGACACCAGACTCGCTGTAAAACTGCTTAAAGTAACCAATACAGACGAGAATATAAAAGAGGCCACACAAAAAATGCTTGATGCTCAGTCTGCTCAAAACCCGATGTTTAAAGAGTACCGGCATGTTCTCGAAAAGTTTTATGACAAATATCTCAACTGGGATGCCATAAAAAATGATATTGCTCAAATTTATGTAGAAGCTTTTACCACTGAAGAATTAAAAGGATTAATTAAATTTTACAAAACGTCACTGGGGAAAAAAGTTGCTGAAAAACTCCCTGAATTAACACAGAAAGGTTATCGTATGAGTCTTGAAAATGTTCAGAAACATCAGGGGGAACTCATGGAGATGCTGCAAAAAGAGAGGGAAAAAAAAGAAAAACAGCAGAAAAGCAAACCTGCAAAATAATACCCTTTAAAAACAACATGTTACATTTTGTTTACATCTTATTTCCGGATAAATGAAAAAAAACATCATAAAAATTTGAGTATTGTTTCCCATTGTGCAATAATCTTTCTGGTTTCTTACCATATTTATATAAAAGGAGGATACAATGACTAAAAGAGTTCACAATTTTTATCCGGGTCCGGCGGCACTTCCTCTGGAAGTTCTTGAAGAGGTAAAGAACGAACTTCTTGATTACAAGGGAATCGGAGCGAGTATCATGGAGATATCACACCGTTCTCCGGAATTTAAGGAAATAGTAGCTGAAGCAAAAAAAGATCTGCTGGCACTTCTCGATCTCAGTGAAGAAGAATACTTTGTTTTCTTTCTTTCAAACGGAGCTACCCATCAGTTTTCAATGCTGCCCATGAATGTATGCAAAAAAGATGACACCATAGACTACATAATCAGCGGAAAATGGTCTACCCGTGCTCATGAAGAGGGTTCCCGGTATGCAAAAGCCAACATAGTGGCTTCGTCCGAATCCATGGAAAAACCTCACTGTAAACTTCCGGAAATCGACAAAAACGCAATGACTGAAAACGCCCGGTTCCTTCATTTCGCCACAAACAACACAATTTTCGGGACACAATGGTGGGATTTCCCCGAACCTAAAGGCGATACTCCTCTCGTTTCAGACATGTCGAGTGATTTTCTTTCAAGAACTTTCGACGCTTCAAAATTCAGTATGATATACGCCGGCGCACAGAAAAACATAGGACCGGCAGGCATAACAGTGGCTGTTATAAAAAAATCATGGCTGGAAAAAGATTTCAACAACGATCTTCCAAAACTTTATGACTACAATTTTCTTATGAAAAAAGACTCCGCTTTCAACACACCACCGGTTTTCAACATATACTTTGTTGGAAAAGTTTTTAAATGGATAAGAGCTCACGGCGGACTCGAAGCCATGGAAATCAGAAACAGAAAAAAATCTGAAATGATTTACAATGCCATAGACAACAGCGAAGGGTTCTATCGCGGATATGTCAAAGAAAAAACCCATCGCTCATGGATGAATGTAACCTTCAATCTTCCTTCAGAAGAACTGGAGAAAAAGTTTCTCGATGAAGCAAAGAAAAAAGATATGATCGGACTTAAAGGATATCGTACAATGGGCGGAATAAGAGCTTCCATATACAACGCCATATCTCCCGAATCCGTTGAACATCTTGTTACATTCATGGAAGATTTTCGCAAAGAAAACAGCTGAGAGAAAAACCTCTGAAGAGTTTTGTTGTTTCCATAGGCTCATATACACTGGGCATCTTCTCTTTTTTTACATCTTTTTTAAAGGTGTTGCGTCAAATTCTCCCCGCCATATTTTCACCGGGGACTTATCTATATTCCGTAAGAAAAGTTATTGTCAGACAGATATATTTCACATCTCTGCAGATAATTTTTCCGTTTGTGCTCACTGCGATATTCACAGGTTTTGCTTTTACAAGTATATTTATAGTTTTTGTAGATATTACAGGCCTTAATGAATATTTTGGAAATTTCTTTTCAAACATAATTATTCTTGAAGTCGCTCCCCTTTTTATCATCCTTTTTCTTTCTCTGCGTTCAGGAGCAGCAATATGCACCGAAATCGCCGTTATGAAAGTCAACCGTGAAACAGAAACACTTAAAACTTTTGGAATAGACACAATAAAATATCTTTTCATACCGAGGATTGTCGGATTTACAGTGTCAGCCTTTTTGCTCTCAATTCTTTTTGTTATAATAATAATTTCAAGTGGCTATCTACTTTCATTCTTTCATTTCGGAACAGATTTTGCCATATATTTCAATATGATAGCAAGATCTATGTCGTGGTTTGCCATTGTTGTAACCATCGTAAAAATAATTATTTTCGCTTTTTTTATAAGTTTTCTGGCAGTTTATTCCGGAATGCAGGCTGATTACACAAACAGGTCTATTCCCATTGCAGTTCTACGGGGTATGGTACGAATAATATTTTCAATAATCATAGTCGAGGTACTGACATTAACACTGAAATTACTCTGAAATATTTTTCCGATTCCGAAAAACTCCGCAACGGACTTCTGAAACAGATCTCTCTTTACGGAGGTAAAGCAGGTGTTGTCTCTTCCGGATTCCCTCTTCTTTCC
>JAWOGE010000122.1:0-2901 GCA_046497165.1 bacterium
AAAGCGTTCAGCGAGAATAGAATCCTTATCTTTTTTCACACGATCATATCGTTCACCAACTTCTTCCATATTTGCAAGGTTGCTCAGCATTTCCGGGGTAAAAGTAAAGTCATCGAACATCTCATTGAGCCGGTTAAGGGTATGTGCTTCTTCTTCAGACAGATTGCTGTAATGTTTGGCAATATCTGAGCAACGGGACGATATAAAAACCGGTGGAAATGACTTTTCAAGGGCCTCTTTAAGCGTTTCTTTCTGAATTTTATCCTTTACCCTATCAAAATTATTGCGAGCTTCCTTTTCCTTTCTTTCTGTAAGATCTCTAATAGCTGTACCGATATCATTGTATTTTTCGTATTCCTCAAGAAGAACACCATCAAATAGTGACCCGATAAGAATAATATTTCTGATTCCCCGTGAAGGAATATTCTGTGCAAGAAGTCCCATATCTGTAGAATCAAGAAACTGGGAGCAATAGGAAAGAAAAAAGATAACATCACATTGTCCGATAAAATCCTCTGTTTTTCTGGCTCGTGAGATAATGGGATCATTCATCCCTGGAGTATCTACAATTTCGACATGCTTAAGTGCCGGAATATTCAGAGCAAGTTGAGAACTTTTCACTATTGGCGTGTATTTGCCTTGAGCTCCGACAAAGTCATTGAGTTTTCCAACAAGATCTTCTCTTGAGGCAGCTTCGATTGTCTTCTCCTTCCCAAGGTACTCCTGATAGTTAATACCGCCTTTTCTTGCCATTTCAACAAGCTCAAGGGATGAATTCTGTTCCTGTGTCGGCTCCTGTATCTGCTCAATGGGCTTGTTGTCCCGTGACAGTTTATTTCTGATTTTTTTACGCTCTTCTCTGATGCGTCTGTTTTTTTCTTCAAGCTCCTCCTTTTCCCGTGCAAGAGTCTCAATATTGTCCCATTCATCCTTTGAAAAGAACTCAACTGTGGCCTTTGGTTTTTCAGAGTAGGTGATCTTGGTGAGAGCTGCCGTCATGGGAGTTGCAGCTTTGGGAAGAACCTCGTCACCATCAAAAAGAAAGGTGTTGAGAAATGATGATTTTCCCCTTTTTATCTGTCCAATAACACCAATGCGCATAAGACGGTTCTCATCAATGGCGGTCTCTGCATCCCGTTCAAATGTTTTTACCGTGTTTTCAAGACGGCTCATATTGTCACGGGGAATCAGATCACGAAACTCATTGAGTTTGGAAAGTTTTTTTGAATACCCGTCAACTTTGTTTTTGATCTCTTTCTTTTTACTCATTCTCTTCTCCTGATTTCTTCATAACTCTGAAAGTCAGATCATCTCTGACAGTATGTGGTTCAAGGGTGGCGTTTTTTGTCAAACTATTTGCATTTCCATCAAAGTTACCCGGCACATAATAATGATAGCGGTTATATTGTTTATGGAAGAATATTTCAGGCATTGTGGGTTTCCCCGGGCAACTTTTTTTGAATTTGATATCTTTGTCGCCATCTTCTCCTGTTTTAGGAAAAGAATATAATGCGGAGATACGAGCCTTGACGTTTAATCTGACAATGTCAATTGCGTTGTTTTCGTTTATATTATTCACCCATGTAACGAAATGTTCTGCTCCTAAGGGACTGATGCCGGTTACAGGGTTTGATAACTTTTCCTGTTCGCAGGAAAACAAACTATTTGAAAACTCGATTTCAGACTTGTCGAGGTCAATAATAATATCTTCCCCGTTGAAGAACTTTGTTTCCTCAGCATTTTTTTTAAAAGAATCGGACTTGAAAACATTGTTTAAAAACGTTGTAAACTGAAGATTTGTCACCGGATAATCAGCAATCTGATTGTTGTCATTCAATATTTTTCCATAGTCAAACTCCCAGCGCACAAAGTTGAAATGAAAATTTTCCTTAAGTTCCGACAGTGCTTCTTCAGGTTTGAGCCCGTGTATGGGGAAAAGCCATGAGAAAGTGTCGTATGTTTCTTTATGACCGTTATAAAAAGCAATGCTCTTGGCTTCATTTTCAGTTTTTAAAATATCGACAAGCTCCTTCAGGAGTGCTTTTTCTTTTTTCGGGTAGTGAAAAGCTTCAAACATGTTTTCTATGAACTCCTTTTCTTTTTCGTGAAATTCACCATCCTTTTCCGCGAGAAGCATAATGTCAACCATAAACATATTTCTAATCTCGGGGGTTTTCTTTATCTCAGAAATCAGTTCAGTGACTTTGTCAGAATCGGGAGATTCGGCAAATTTCTCAAGCTCCTTGAGCTTATCGTCATCAAAATCCGCAGCTTTAAGCATTGCGGCTATGTAGTCCTTCTCTTTATCATGCATTTCAGCATCCACATTCATGAGCAACGCCAACCCGTTAAAATAGTGCATTTTCATTTCAAGTTCAGCCTGTGAAATAGGATGGGCTGCAAGGGACACGACTTCTTTGCTTTTGTTGATCATACTTAAAATGTCAGTCATTGTTTTTCTCCTGAATATTTGTTTTTAATGTAATCGGTAACATTCTGCAAATCGGGATAAACTGTGGCTTTGTTTATTCCGGTTAATTCGAGTTCTTCTATGATTCGTTTTTTTGATCTTTTATCAATTCTAATCATTTCCTTTTCAATCCCTGAATCTCTTAATTCTGCGGGTTTATATGGATCTTGCCTGTTATTACCGAAAAGAAGAAACATCCCTTGCTGACGGATAATTCTTTTATTATTTTGTTTGGGTTTCACACAAACGATTGAGTACAGATGTTCCGGCCATATTTCATCCTTGAAATACGGTTTCTCATCCTTTATCTCATGAAGAAGATATTTGATATGTTTCTCCTTATTGAACTTATCTAAGTACCTGTTTTTTTCCTGCTCATTACTAATTTTTTCAGCTTTTTTCTCAAAACCTCTCGGGAAACGAAATTTTTC
>JAWOGE010000162.1:0-3640 GCA_046497165.1 bacterium
GTTTTTATCATCTTCAACACAGCTTATATTCCCTTCAACAAATATTTCACGGCCATCTTTTGCAACAAATAATGAATGACTCCATTATTTTGAATGGAACCCCCTCCTTGTTTTTTAATACTCTTCCCAGCGAATAAACATACCTCCATGTTCCGTCGGGTCGTATTATACGCTTTTCGATGCTATATTCACCGTCTTCTGAAGAAAAGGCTTTCTGAACAGCCTCTTCTTCCTTTTTCCTATCTTCGGGATGTGTCAGTTCTTTTGCTGTTTCAACGGTAGGTTCTATCTGCCCCGGTCTGAAGCCGCAAATTCTAAAAAACTCATCCGACCATCTTGTTCTGTCTGTCTTCAGATCTATCTCCCGGCTCCCCAGATTAGCAGCTTTTTCAATTTTTGAAAAAATAGCATTTTTATCGGGAGAAATTTCACATGGCCTTATATCACTGGAAAAATACCATGCCGTACACAGAACAACTGTAGTGTCAGAATTTTTTTTTCCATAAAGGAAGCATTTACAAGTATAGAAAAAGCTGTTCCATCCTTTTTTCTAACTTTCATTTCAAAGTTATTAAGACACCTGTGTTTTCGAAGTTTTTCAAAAAACTTTTCACACCGTTTTTTATTCACACAAACATCTTTTATAAAATTAGGGGAAAAAGATTTCAAATCCCGAATACTTTCACAACCGAACATATTAATGAGACGATTATTTGCAGACACAATTCCTTTTTTCACAAAATCAATGCTGAAAATGCCCACCGGCAAGTTTTCCAGAATTATACGATAGTTACTCGAATTATCGGATTTTTTATGTTTGTTGCTCGTATTACCGAAGACATCAAAAAAAGAAGGAATCATAAACCACCTTTAAACTTCCGTTATAGGTAACTTTTTTCTCACCTTTGCCCTTGTGAATATTCAAGTTGTTTTATATTATACAGAGGAACTGATCTCAAGAAAGTTTTTTATTAAAAACAGTATTTGCCGAGTAGAACCAAGATGTTAAAAGATTTTTGACAAAATCTGCGACCCTTGGGAACCCTTTAAGTTAAGCTTACAAATCTTGTTGCCACCGAAAGCAATTCTTTTAAGATGTTGTTTTTTTGTTTTTCATTTTTCATGACAAAGATCTTTTAGAAACACGCTCATATTAAAAAAAACAAGCTTTTATGCTTTAATTCTGCAAAATATAAATAATCTGTTGAAAAAAAAATACATATTGTTATTATGTTTTCTGGATTAAGCAGGAGCTTACAGAAAAATGAAAACCTATCTCACATCTTTTATCATATCTTTTATGGCCATTGTTATTGTAACTCCGCTTATGATTTATTTAGGAAGAAGATACAGCATCGTCGACAAAAGCAATCGCAGAAAGATTCACAGAGGTGCCATACCCCGCATAGGAGGTTTGGGAATCGCCATAGGAACACTTCTTCCTGTAGTTCTTCTTTATTATCACAGAAACGATATCTCCCGTGTTTTTTTCTCCGAAATTTCCAACTCCATAGTTGTAATAGGCTGCGGTCTCGGAATTAGTCTTCTCGGGTTTCTGGATGACGCAAAGGGAGTGCCTGCAAAATATAAGTTTGTTTTTCAGATAATAATTGCCTCTGTGGCCTGGTATTTCGGATTCAGAATATCCGGTTTGCAGCTCACCTTTACAAGTTTTGATTTCGGTGCTTTTTCCTATCCCATAACTATTTTATGGATAGTGGGGATAATAAACGCTTTCAATCTCATAGACGGAATGGACGGTCTCTCTTCAGGAGTGGCTTTTTTTGTTTCAATAACACTTATGGTTCTCGCCATATACAACGGAGTCCTTTTTGTTGCACTTATTTCAGCAAGTATGGCAGGAGCTGTTGCGGGTTTTCTCATATACAACTTCAATCCGGCGAAAATATTCATGGGAGATTCCGGATCCATGTTCATAGGGTTTATTCTGGCGATTCTTTCCATAAAAGGAGGGTCAAAACATCAGACGCTTGTTTCTCTTTTTGTACCCATAATGGCCATGGGTCTTCCCATACTGGATACAACGCTAGCCTTCACAAGACGGTTTCTCAGGAAACAACCCATATTTCTCGCCGACAGACAGCACATACATCATGTTCTGCTTTCAAAGGGCTGGAATCAGAAAAAAGTAGTTATGGTTCTTTACAGCATAAGCCTGGGATTTACTTTGCTGGCCATGCTTCTTATGATGTTGAAAGATCTGGAGGTTTTTCTCATACTTGTAGTTTTTGCCATAATAATAATTGTAATGATAACAAAACTCGGTTACGCCGAGATGTTTTATGGAAAATATTTTCTCAGAAAACATGAAGAGAGAATAGAGGATTATCTCGAGCCTTTCTTTGTTGACAACATATCCTCAAAACCCCTTGAAGAAATTGAAGAAATGCTTTTCAAGATGCCCATAAAAGGATATTCCTTCATAAACAATGAAGGCAAGGTTGTAAAAAACAAAGGTCAAACAGACCCCGTTAATTTTCTTGATATAATGACTTACGACGGGTACTGCCTGCGGATATTCTGGACAAAAGTTGTTCCTTCTCTCAACTCACGGGAGTCGGTTATGTTCGGTCTTATAAGTAAAACCATTCATCAAATATTGGAAAAAAACACGCTTTCATAGCCAAAAGCCTTGACATGGGCATTTTTTCAAGTATTATTAAAAGTGGTGAATGGTTTTGGAGAACGATATGTTTAATATGCGTCATTTTTTCTGTCTTATTTTAATTGTTTTTTCAGTGTCGTTGCTGTCTGCTTCTATTTCGCACAATGGCCAGCATCATAATACTGTCGCTTCTGTTGCTATGACATCACCTGAACCACCGCCTTCTCCTCCGGACAATCCCAATCCTCCGCCTCCCCCGCCGCCTTACAAACCTGACAGAATTTAATTCGAAAACTCCTCAAAAACATTTAAATTACAACGACTTGCCTTTGGATTGTCACAACAAATCCCTTTAGTATACACAGATAGCAAACATGCCACTTCTGTTTCACAGGAGCATTCGTTTAATACATGTATGAAAGATGTTTTTACCGGAACTTGACTAAATGAAATTTTTTTGATAGTGTCAATTGGATAAAAATAAACCGGAGAAAATAATGAAGTTGTGTTTATTTTCCATGATGTTTACAATTTTATTGTTGTCTTCCTGCGGTTTTGTCACTTCTGTGTCCTCCGTGAAGAATTCTGAAATAAAAAAACAACTTGCTTTGGAAACCATGATGACAGCTTTTGGTAAGGATATTGCAGAGAAGGATGAAAAAGACGGAATTTTTTATATTAAAAAAGATGCTGCCGAACAAGTTGATCCCATTGAAAGCAGAAGGGCCTTTTACTACTATTTCTTAGGTGTTTTTCATCTTGATAAGGCTCGGGAGCTCCAGACAAACAGTTACTACGAAGTTTCGGAGGAGATCTCCGCAAAAGCTCAGAAATATTTTGACAGAGCGGTTAAAATTACTGCGGAACATCATGCTTCTGAACATAAAGAAAAAAAGAAGGACACTGAAGAATACAGAAAAAAAGTAACTGACAAATCTGCTGAAGAAAAACCTGAAGAGAAAAGCAAAAAAGATGTAAAACCTGATGAACCCGAAAAAGATAAAGAACCCGAAA
>JAWOGE010000305.1:0-3977 GCA_046497165.1 bacterium
AGAACTCTTTCCCATGTTTTCTAACTCAGAATCGAACGATTCAGGTTGCATTATGAATAAAATCTTCACATATTTTTTGAAAAATGTTAGGATAGACTGGTCACTGAATTATTTTTGACACTAAGTTGAAAAAATACCGGCAGAAGGAGAGCATGGTTTCAAACAATCATAATGATATTATTTTAAAAGCGAAAAAGGGGGATGCCGATGCTTTTTCGAAACTTGTCGAACTTTACGGAGACAATCTTTATGCTTTTGCTCTGACAATTACCGGAGGTGACAAAGCCACAGCCGCCGACATTTATCAGGAAGCTCTTTTAAAAGCATATAGCTATATGAATACTTACAATGATAAATATGCTTTTTCCACATGGCTCTGGAACATATGTAAAAACACTTACCTGACTTTTATAAAAAAGGAATCAAAGATATCCACTGTCCCTATGATTGATAATTATAAAGAGGAGATGTGTTCTTCTTTGGAAAACACCGAGAAATCAATTTCAAAAAAAGAGATGCGGAAAAAACTTCTTGAACTCATAGGTAAGCTTCCCCTCATAGACAGGGAGATTCTAACCCTTGTTGAGTTGAGAGAGATGAAGATAAAAAATGCCGCAGAACTTATCGGTGTTTCGGAGAATACCGCTAAAGTAAGGGTTTATCGTGCCAGGAAAAGACTTTATGAACTTGCACTTTCAGAAAAGACTTTTTTCTGACGGTAACATTTTTACCGGTTGCTGAGTATATTAGAATGATGAGATGTGAATATGTAAAAAAAACAGTTGAAAAATTGCTTCACGGTGCCGTTTCCGATGAAGAGATGAGTTCAATTCGGCAACATGCGGAAAAATGTGCCGATTGCAGAAAACACTTTCGTACCGCCCGGAATATCAGGTCTGCTCTCGACAAACAGCACAGCGGCGACTACGAAGTGCCCCGGAATGTCTTAAGCTCATTCAGGCAGCGTTTAATCAAAAAGACCGATTCCAGGCAGAAATTTTCGGGTTTTTTTCGTATAATTGCTTCAACAGTAGCCGTTGTACTTCTTCTTACATCGCTTTTAATCTACTTTACAAAAACCGATGACACCGAAAAGTTCCCGCCGGAAAGCCGGGTAACATCTTTCCGTGTGGATGAAGAACAACCCCTGACCATATATCTTGATTATCTCGCACAAAGACCTTTTGAAGAGGTAACTTTCAGAATATCTCTTGATGAAAACATCCATTTTGATTCGGAATATCCCGAAATAAAATCCAGAAAACATCACTCATGGAAGGGATCTCTTGAAATGGGAAGCAACGAGATACCTTTCACTATTGTCATGGATGGAAACAGACAGCAAACCATCCGGGCTTCGGCTCGTGCCGGAGATTCATTTTATGAACATGTAATAGTTTTATCGCCTGAATCAGGCGGCAAAGTAAAAATCACACGGATATCATTACCTGTAAGAGAGTTGCATGAAACAGGCTGATATATTTTTTGTTTTTCTGATTCTGATTTTAACTTTATCCTTCATTCCGCTTTTTTCAGAATCTTCTAATATAAATATCAGTGTAAGGGTAAAAGAGGGAAGAGCTGCTCCGGGGTGGGAGTTTTTGATGTTTGAAGATCTGCTTTCTGAAAAAGATTTTGATTCCCCTGACACGGATTCACCTGACTTTGAAAAAAATGACCTCGACAATATTCCGTCGGATAGGTATATAAAAGAAAAAATTGAAAAAGAAGATAAGAAGCAAACTTCCCGTGTTGAAAAATCTTCCCGTAAGCCTCCGGTGAAAAAACACAGACAAAAAACGACTCATGTTTATGATGATAAACATGAAGTTTCCGATTATTCAAGATATGAAAAAACACCTGAAAAAGAGATTCCTGATAAAATTCATAATTTTGAATCTAAAAATTCTAAAACTTACAAATCGCAGAAAAAGCTTCTTGATATTGAATCCCGTTCCGATTATGATAACTATGAGGAGATTGAAAAGGACCGGGAAAAATATGAAGAAGAACCTTCAGAAAAAGAGTCTGAAATGAGAAAAAAAGATTCTCTTGAAAATATAGAAGAGAAACACAAAGAACGCCGCAGAAAGCGTGAAGAGATGCAGAAAAAAAGATGGAATAGAAAATTTTGAAAATTCTTCTTCTTTTTTTTTTAATTCTTTTCAAAGCATCTCTGTGTTATGGATTTTCTCCGGGCGGAGCCATTTCCACCGGAATCATATATGATTCGAACATACGCTATCTCTACATTCCCGATATGTTTGCGGCAGGAATCGATCTCCCCGAAAAAGAAGGTTTTTTTATTATGTCCGAAGGAGAGATAGGTTTTTACAGAAAAAATTTGAGTATTGCATATTCCCTTTATTCCAGAGGCGGCATATCCCGCCCTGAAACATCTGAACTGGATAACTATCTCAGTGTGTCTTTCACGGGAGAGTTGTCGGAAAAATTAAGATTTGATTTGTTGGGAATGACACACTACTCTCTCAGAGATTACACAGAAAAGTTTCATCATCTTTTCCTCGATAACTCTTTAAGCACCTCTTTTTACTACGATCACAGCAATCATATGGCTCTTTACGCAGGAGCATCTTTTTCAGCTGTTTCAGCACTGAACGAAAATGTCAAAAATTTCAGCGGTCCTGTTCCGGGTTTGCAGAGCGGTGTTTATTTCCACCCTAAAAAAGATGCGAACTATATATTTTTGAATTCAAAACTGTCATTTTATTTTCTTCGGGATTGGAAAATATCTTATCGTTTTGATGATGTTGTAATAAAAACACTGGAAATTCCCGGAAATTTTCATGAAATATCAGCAGGAGTGGAAACATACTGGAATTTTAAAGATCTATCACTACTTTTTACCATTGATTATGAACACAGATACTTTTACGAACCCTCTCTTCTGAGAAATTATGAAAAATCTGTTACTGTGAAAACACAGAGAACAGATAATGCACTGAAAGTCCATATATCATTGATATATCCATTTTTCAAAGACTTCTCACTTATTGCCCGATATGCATTTACCGCACAGAAATCAACCGTGGGAAGCCATCCTGAACATTACACAGACCACTCTTATACACAGCATGTTATCAGCACAGGAATAAAATGGGAATTTTAAAAAATTCAGTTCCCGGGATGTTGACATATTTTTTATTGTGTATATAATAAAAGTTGTCAGTAGCAATATTTGACACATGAACTAATTTTTTGAATTGACGGAGGAAGCGATGGAACATCTTACAAAAGAAAGTTTTAAAGAGAAAGTTTTTGATTTTACAAAGGGCGAAGAGTGGAAATTTGAAGGAGAAAGGTCCTGCATTGTTGATTTTTATGCCGACTGGTGTCAACCCTGCAAAATGATAGCCCCTGTTCTTGAAGAGCTGGCTGAAGAGTACAGCGGAAAGATTGATATATACAAGGTCAACACCGAAAAACAGCAGGAACTTTCCGCTATGTTCGGCATAAGAAGCATTCCTTCCCTGCTTTTCTGTACCAGCGAGGGGAAACCTAAAATGGCATCGGGAGCCATGAATAAGGAAAGTTTTAAAAAGGTCATTGACGAAGAACTTCTTTCGTGATAATGTTTTTATGCTGATGGATTTTACCGGAGGATTGCTGTGAAAATATATGATATTATTATTATCGGTGGAGGTCCTGCCGGACTTACGGCAGGGATTTACGCCGGGAGAGCCATGCTTGATACTTTGATAATAGAAAAAGCTGCAGCCGGAGGATTGATGGCTGTTACAGACAAACTTGAAAACTGGCCCGGGCATGAATCAATAACCGGTGCAGCTCTATCTGAAACAATGCTGAAACAGGCTCTTAATTTCGGTTGTGAACTTAAATCCGAAGAGGTTGTAACTATTGAAAAACCGGATGGGATGTTCCATGTGAAAACCTCCGCGAATCAATATGCAGCGAGAACAGTTATTTATTGTGGAGGAACTGTACCCAAACAGCTT
>JAWOGE010000318.1:0-2553 GCA_046497165.1 bacterium
CACCTGTGTGTTGGGGTCTTTGCTTCTGTATGCGGACAGCAAAGCAATCCCCATAAAGTATTCATCCCAAGAAATATAATCATCACGCTTTTTTGTTCCACTCATATAGAACCTCCGCAATTAATTGGTCAAATTTTTATCTCTTTTATCAGAAAACTTTCAACATGATAGCATCCGATTAATAAAAAGCAAACGGCTTTTGAAAAAAAACATAAAGCTGAATTTTTCTGAAAAAAAATTACAATATGCGGGTTATAGAGATTTTTTGATTTCAAGTACTTTTTTCAGCGAAAGGCCTGTTATTTCCGCAACTGTTTCCGGCGGTATATCTTTTCTCAGTGCTTTTCGGCATGTGTCAAAGATGCCCTCTTTTCGGCCTTCTTCTCGGCCTTCTTCTCTCGCGGTATCAAGCACACCCTTCATGTCACGGTAAACCTTCAGAGACTCTTCATAGTCATCAAGCTGTTTCCTGCTGAAATTTGCTATCTCCGCAACTTCAAAAAGTTTTTCAAACACTTTTTCCTGAAGCCGTTTAGGTCTGTCAAACAGTAACGGAAGATTCTTCAGCACATACAACCATTTATCAAAGTTTGTCTCCAACTCCTCTTCTTGTTTATCAAACTTCGGCATTTCAAGGTAGATGAATGTCAGTTTGTCGTAAAAAACCTTGTTTGTATCAATGTCAGACAGCTTCACTTTATAGATCATCTTCTCTGGATCATCTCTATCCTCGTCAAACACAAAATCCAGGATACCGATGGTGTAAACTGCTTTCAGATCGTAGTCCCACTCTCCCTTTTCAGCCTGTTCACGAATGGGAAAGGTAGCATAGTAGATGCTCCGCTCCTTAAAATAGTTGTGCTTCGCTTTCTGCATCTCGACGATGAACTTCTCACCGTCTTCGTTTTCACAGTAGATGTCGAAAATCGCCTTGCGGTCAATATCAAGTGCTCCAAGCTGTTCGTTTTTCAAATAAGTGAGCTCGGTAATCGTTCCCGTTTCTTTCGCAAGAAGTGCATTGAGGAACCCCATGAGAATATCCTTGCTCGGTTCTTCCCCGAACAGTCGTTTGAACCCGAAATCAGTGAACGGGTTGATATATCTATCCGTTGTCACTTGTGATACTCGCTCGACCATATTTTCCTCCGGCATCGTGTTCATGTGAAATTTTACCTGCATACATGTTAAATGTCAATGTTTTCTCTGTGTCAGTAGGGACAAAAATCTTTCACCCTCAATATTCCGACTATTTTTTTGTCAAAGTTAACTTTGCACTCTTCCTACCTGTGTAAGCAGACAAATAAGACTGGAAATGTTGCGGAATATATATTTGACTGGCACAAAGCAACTACTACGACATTTCTCCGAGAAAAGATCCGGTGGAAATCATACAGCGTATCTTTGATGGATACCCTGAAATCGAAAATATGGCATCAGATTCCGATTATGTCAGGCGATCCAATTATGTCAGGCGATCCGATTATGATAACTTTCTGGACTATGCCCAAAGAATTTGCAATTATTTTGGAAGATGTTGACGAGAAATAAGTTTCTGAACATTTTATTTTCTGATAACTCCTCATATCCAAAAAGAATCGCAGATTATTTGCCTCATATACCCTTGTTTGTATAAATTTGAATATTCGGTTTTTTTAAGTATAAGTATCATGGACATGTATTGCAGATGACATCCGGAGAGACAAACCATAAATCTGAAATGAAAAATGTTGTATTGTTAAAAAAAGACATAACAACTGCATAAATTAAGGAGGCCGAATGGATTTTCAAAACATGCAAAAACATCTGAATCAGATGATGAATAAACAAAACAACCGGTCGATTCCTGAATTTGAAGGATATTCACCTGCTGAAATGCATCAGATTTTACATTTTACATTTGGAAAAGAGAGTCCTCTAAAATTGAAAAAGTTATCTGATTCTGATTACAAAAAAATTCCGATGCTCAATCAGATAAAATATCTGACTGATTTGATCGACAGAAAGGGAGAACTCAGATTGACAAGAAGAGGGTATCTTCCGACAAAAACAGTTTCTGAACTTTATGAACAAAAATTTCTTAAAGATAAGTTCATTGAAGAAGGTATTCAAAAATTATACAAAGAGACCGATTCAATGACAATTAATCTTACAAGAATTCTGACAGAACTCTCAAAACTGGTTAAAAAAAGAAACGGAAAGCTGAGCCTTACAAAGTCTTCAAGAAAGATTCTTGCTGACGACTACAAGTTGTTGCGACTGATATTTTCAACTTTTGCCACAAAATTCAACTGGGCCTATTATGACAGATATCCCGGAATGAAAACCGGTCAATTGGGATATGGGTTCTCATTGATTCTGTTGTCTAAATATGGACATAAAAAGCGACTGGATTCTTTCTATGCTGAGAAATACTTAAATGCCTATCCAAGGCTACTGGATGCCGTTGAACCGGACAATGTTGAAAATTTGAAAGATCAAATGAATCGATGTTATTCACTTCGAACTTTTGACAGATTCCTGAAATATTTCGGACTGATCAATATCTATAAAAAA
>JAWOGE010000352.1:0-9396 GCA_046497165.1 bacterium
GTTGAAAGTTGCAGCGGAAAATACACAGAAATAAAAATACAGTTTCCACGCTGTAAATATAGAGTCTATGGCCGAAAAAATAATTCGTGAAATCTCAGTACTCAGAGAGAATGACAGAATCTGATTTTTTTCCCATACTTACAAACCGATTGTCCATTTTTTTTATTTCAAAATTCATTTTATGAGCAACATACCTGAATGTTTCTTTCCGGTATATAAAAATATGTGTCGGATCTCTGCGATAAAACCACTTGCTAAAGTCGATATCATCATTGTAGAGCAGTGTCATAATTAACAGCTCACCATTTTTTTTCAGCATATTCCGCAAATTTTCTATTTCCGAACAGGGGTTATGAAAATGTTCGAAAACTTCGCAACAGACAATATAATCGTAATGTTTTTTCAAAAGTTCACTGTGATTTGCAAAAAAAGGGTCGTACTGCAGAATGTCATAATTTTCATCATTAAGCATTTTTGATATGACCGGTCCTGTTCCGCTTCCAAAATCAAGACCTTTGTGGTTTTCTGTAAAATGTTCAAGAACATAATCGGTTATGGGAGATGTGAATTTTTGATAACGGGGATCATCTACATCGTTGTTGTGTCTCTCATAAATTGCTTTCTCCTCTTCAGCTGACAGATAAAAATCTCTATCCTTCACCAATGCGGAACAGCATTCGCATGCATAATATTCTTTATCAACACGCTGAGAAAGTTCAGTTCCGCAGAGTGGACAGTTCATAGTTACTCCATTTTAAAGCTCCTTTACGCTGACTATGTTAACTGTTATGCTTTAGAATTCAAGGAACAAAATTCATAATGTTGCAAACCGTTCATTTTTTGTTATTATTTTACTGTCTGAAATAACACAGGGAGGAAAAACATGCTTAAAATCACTGAAATCAGAGGTCGTGAAATTCTTGATTCAAGAGGGAATCCTACTATTGAAACAGAGGTGGAACTGGAATGCGGAGCACTGGGAGCATCGATGGTTCCGAGCGGTGCAAGTACCGGAAAACATGAGGCACTGGAACTCAGAGACGGAGATAAAAACCGCTACGGAGGAAAAGGTGTTCTCAAGGGCTTGAGAAACATCCACAAAATTGACAAACATCTGCGTGGCATGTTTGCCGATGAACAGAGAATGATTGACAACCTTCTCATAGAAATAGACGGAACCGAAAACAAATCCAAACTCGGTGCAAATGTCATGCTCGGCATATCCATGGCCTGTGCCCGTGCCGCCTCCAATGCACTGCAGGTTCCTCTCTTCAAATATATGGGCGGACTCAGAAGCCATGTAATTCCTGTTCCCATGTCCAACATTCTTAACGGTGGGAGCCATGCGGATAACAATGTTGATCTTCAGGAGTTCATGATAATGCCTGTGGGTGCTGAATCCTTTAAAGAGGGTCTCCGTATGAACGCCGAAATATTCCATACTCTGAAAAAAATACTGGGCGAAAAGGAACTCTCCTCAAGTGTCGGAGATGAGGGCGGTTTTGCTCCTGACCTCAAATCCAACGAAGAAGCACTGGAAGTAATAATGGATGCTGTAGAAAAAGCCGGCTACTCTCCGGGAGAGGATATTGTCATAGCACTGGATCCTGCTGCGAGTGAATTTTACAAAGATGGAAAATATGTTCTTTCAGCTTCCGGTGAAGGTGAAAAAACCGGAGAAGAGATGATCGATTATTATGAAGAACTTATTGATAAATACCCTCTTTTTTCCATAGAAGACGGCCTTGCCGAAGACGACTGGGAGCACTGGCATATGATGCACGAGCGTCTCGGTCACAGGATTCAGATAGTTGGAGACGATCTTTTTGTAACCAATATAAATCGTCTGGAAAGAGGAATCCAAGAAAAATCCGCAAACTCCATTCTAATCAAGCTGAATCAGATAGGTACTCTGACAGAAACCCTTGCAACCATAGAAAAAGCACACAGGAATTCTTTCACAACTGTTATCTCCCATCGTTCCGGAGAAACAGAAGACACTTTCATAGCAGATCTTGCAGTGGCGGTAAATGCCGGACAGATAAAGACAGGTTCAATATGCAGATCAGAGAGAGTGGCCAAATATAATCAGCTTCTCAGAATAGAAGATTATCTCGGTAAAGCTTCTTCGTACCCCGGGAGTTCCATTTTATAAAATAAAAAAGTGTTCTGTAAAAGGTCTTCGTCATGAAAAATCAGCATGGTGGCATCTTTTCAAAACGGGCTCATAAAACAAAATCTTCAGGCGGCCACCATAACACGGTTCCGACCATTTCTTTTTGCATCGTAAAGTGCCATATCCACAGAGTGAATTAGCTCTTCCTCGCTCTGATCCGGTGAGTATTCGCTGACACCTATGCTTACGGTTATTTTTCTTTCTAAATCAGAAAAATCTGCTTCCGATATACATAAACGAAGTTTATCCGCAGTGGAAACAGCTCCTTTTACAGAAGTAGCAGGAAGAATGGCCAAAAACTCTTCTCCGCCATATCTGAAAACAGAATCCGATTTTCTCAGGCTTTTTTTTATGATTGCCGCCGTTTCAGCGAGAACAGAATCCCCCGCAAGATGTCCGTAAGTATCGTTTATATTTTTAAAATAATCTATATCTATTATGAGAAGAGAAAAGGTTTCACCGTATCTGTCCACACGGCTCATTTCATTGCTTATCTGTTCTTTCATGGAATATCTGTTGTAAAGACCGGTCAGCGGATCTATTCTCACCTCTTTTTTTAATTTTTTTATTTCCTGACTAAGGTTTTCATTTTTTCTCATAAGCTTCTGAAGCTGAATAAAAAGATTTTTATTCGTTTCAATGAGGTTTTTCTTTTCAGCTTCTTCGTAAAAACTGTTCTCTGAAATAACCATCTCAACTCCTTCTGCAATTCATACATAACAGATATATGCAAAAGGAGTGCCTCGAAATAAAAAACAGAAAAAATTTAGAACCTGAATCGTTCGATTCTCTCATTGAAAAATGCTCGGAATAAAATTTTCTTCGTCATAATCTGTATTCTAAACTTTTCCATTGTCCTGAAGCCATTTTATGTGATCTCGAATTGTTTCGTCAAGAGGACGAGGAGAATATCCAAGTTCTTTTTCAGCCTTTTTCCAGTCAACTTTGAGATCGCTTCTGAGTATGTTAACGGAATCTCTGGTTATTACGGCTTCTTTCCCGCTTATTTTGTAAAAATATTCAGCAAAAAAAGCAAAAAAATGAAGAAGATTTAAAGGCAGTGCAAAAAAAGGTTTGCGTTTACCCGTAATGGTTTCAAGTCTTTTCATGAGTTCAGGAATAGTGATATGTTCTGAACTTACCAAATAATGTTCCCCGGAAACACCTTTTTCTTCAGCAAGCAGTATACTGCTGACCACATCTCTTACATCCACAAAATCAAATCCTCCTCCTGCCGGATAAGCGGGAAGCCGGCCTTTTATAAAATCGATGAACATAGTTCCCATCTGACAAGGTTTGAAATCGTAAGGACCTATTATTCCCACGGGATTTACAGTCACAATTTCCAGACCTTTTTTATGGCAGGCCTCTTTTTTTACAAGCAGCGATGCCTCAGCTTTGGTAACACCATATTCCATCATAGCTTTATCAGGGTTGAACCCCATACTTTCATCCACCGCTTTGCCGGGACAGGGATCACCTACAGCTTCTATGGAGCTTACATATATCATTTTTTTTACTCCGTTTTTTCTGCAGGCTTCTATAACATTGGCTGTGCCGTCCACATTTATTTTTTTCAACTTTTTATACTGTCCCGGCATAATAGAAATCATAGCCGCACAGTGATACACAGTATCCATTCCCTTGAAGGCTTTTTCAAGAGATTCCATATCTGTAATGTCTGCTTTTACACGAGGAACATCAAGATCGGAAAGAGCATCAGGGTTTCGTTTGTGCAGCATTGCCGTCACTTTTTCACCCCGTTTAAGCAACTCTCTTACAAGTACATTCCCTACATGACCTGTGGCTCCGGTGACAATTTTCATAACTGTCTCTCCTATCTGAAATTACGAATGAAATTTATGAAAGAAACTCTTTTATTTTTTTGGATATATTTTCCGGAGAAAATCCGTAACTGTTCATAACTTCATTTCCGGGAGCTGACATTCCAAAATCGTTTACACCTATTGAAAGACCGTTTCTACCGGCATATTTTCCCCACAAGTCTGTAACTCCGGCTTCAATGGTTATTACCGGAATGTTCCGGGGAATAAGTTTTTCAATATAATCTTCAGATTGTTTTTCAAGAATCTCAACTGAAGGGATGTTCACAACCCGAAGATTAATTCCCTCTTTCTGCAATTTTTCTTTGGATTCAAGGGCAAGTGAAAGTTCAGAACCGGTTGCTATTACTGTAGCATCTGCATTATCGTCATCCCGAACAACAAAACCACCTTTTTCCAGATCGCGGAGAAATCCATTTTCACCTTTAATCACAGGAATATCCTGTCTTGTAAAAATAAGAGCAACGGGACCGTCCTTCTTTTTCAAAACATACTTCCACGCCTCTGCCGCTTCATTGGGATCCGCAGGTCTTATAACTTCGAGACCGGGGATAATTCTAAGAGATGCAATCTGCTCGACAGGCTGATGAGTGGGTCCGTCTTCTCCCACTCCTATGGAATCATGAGTGAAAACAAAAATGGACGGCAGTTTTGAAAGAGCCGCCAATCTTATGGAAGGTCTCATATAGTCGGCGAAAGAAAGAAAAGTCGCCACGAAAGGTCTGACTCCGCCATGATAGCAGAAACCATTGGCCGCCGCCGCCATGGCGTGTTCACGAACTCCAAAATGGATCTGACGGCCGCAACCACAGGAAGGATTGAAAGACCCCGTCTTAAGTGCTGTTTTGGTAGAACATCCGAGATCGGCATCACCTCCGTAAAGCCAGGGTATCTGTTTCACTGCCGCATTGAGAGCAACTCCTCCGGCACTTCTTGTTTTATCTTTTTCACCTTCATTGTATGCAGGAAAATCATTGTCCCATCCTTCGGGAAGATTCATGGAAAAAGAATCCATTATTTCATCAAAAACATCCGGAGAATCTTTTTTTATAATCTCAAGCCGGGACTCCCACTCTTTCCGTTTTTTTCTGCCCCGCTCCATCAACACGGACATATCCTTTCTGACTTCCTCGGGAACAACAAAAGAGCAGTCAGGATTGAACCCGAACTCCGATTTAAGCTCCCGCAAGACATCTTCACCGAGAGGTGCTCCGTGAGAGCTGTTGGATCCTGCTTTGCGACTTCCATAACCTATTGTCGTTCTGACAACAATTAAAGAGGGTCTGGTATTCTCCTCTTTGGCTGCACAAATGGCAATGTCCAGAGCATCGTAGTTTTTATCTCCGTCATCAACCTCAACAACATGGAAACCCTGGGATTCAAAACGCATGGCCACATTTTCCGAAAAAGAGAGAGACAGCGGCCCGTCGAGACTCACATCGTTGGCATCGTAAAGAATTATAAGTTTTCCGAGAGAAAAATGCCCCGCTATGGAAGCGGCCTCACTGCTTATTCCCTCCATAATATCGCCGTCTCCGGCCAGAACATATGTATAATGATCAAATATTTTTCTGCTGTCTGAATTGAAACGAAAAGCAAGTATCTTTTCAGCCAGTGCCATTCCTACAGCGTTGGCTATTCCCTGACCGAGAGGACCTGTTGTGGCTTCCACACCTTCTGTAACTCCGAACTCGGGATGTCCGGGAGTTCTGCTTCCCGCCTGTCTGAACTGTTTCAACTCCTCAAGGGGAAGATCGTATCCTGAAATATGGAGAAGAGCGTAAAGAAGAGCACTGCCGTGTCCTGCAGAAAGTACAAATCTGTCTCTGTCATACCAATCCGGGTTTTCAGGGTCTGCTGAAAGGTGATTTTTCCAAAGCACATAAGCCATGGGAGCGGCTCCGAGAGGCAATCCCGGATGCCCCGAAGAAGCTTTTTCTATCATATCGGCAGCAAGAAGCCTTATGGTATTTATGGATTTTTTTACTTCAGGATCATTGTTCATGGATCTCATTTGTTCCTCCGTATTTTAAAAAAAGCAAACTCTGCCGTAAGATTAAATTGAAACATTCCGAAAGTAAATTATTTAACAAATTTTTTTTCAGCAAAAAAAAGGGGCACACATACAAATTCAGTACATCAAAAAAATCAACAACTTGAGCCACTTATGGTTTACAGGAGCCGTTTTTCAACTTAGAGTCGGACAATTCAGGTAATACTTGATAAAAAATAATCCTCTGCTACAATGAGTCTGTTAAGTTTTTTGTATCACTAAGCAGACGGTTTGCTCCATGAGCTTTATTGAATACACATACACTTTCAACTTTTACTGCGGTCCGAAAAAACATTTCAATATAAAATTAAATTTGGAAGAGATGTCTCTTGCTGAACCACCTTCTGCAGATAAAAAATATCCGGACTGGACTTTAATGGGTTCTTTTCAATGCCCCAACTGTCCTTTCGATAAAAAAACCATAAGATATTGTCCCGTGGCCTGCAGTATATCGGGACTTGTTTCGGAATTCCGGAACTATGTAAGCTACGAACGAGTGGATGTCGATGTGGAAACCCCCCTTAGAAAAATATCAAAGGAAACTTCCCTTCAGGAAGGGCTCAGTTCCCTGATCGGTATATACATGGTGAGCAGCGGTTGTCCGCATTTTGAAAGACTTAAACCCATGCTGCGTTTTCACACTCCGTTTTCCAGTGATTATGAAACCGCGTATCGTGCCCTGTCAATGTATCTTCTCGGGGAATATTTCATGAAAAAAAACGGAGTGAAAAAAGATATATCTCTCTCCGGACTGAGTAATATGTATCACGAAATAAGAGTTGTGAACAAAAACATAATAAACAGATTCAACACACTGAAACAGAAAGATGCCACAATAAATGCTCTCATAAACCTTGACTGCTTTGCAACCAATGTGGCTTTATCAATAGACAACACCATGTTTGATGATCTCGAAATACTCTATAAATCCTATTATAAAAATCCAAAAATTAAAAAATCAGAAGACTGACAGCCATCAGTGCCATTCCGGAAATCAAACCGTATATGGCAACATGGTGTTTCCCGTATTTTTCGGCGGTGGGCAGAAGTTCATCCAGAGATATGTAAACCATTATTCCGGCCACTACAGCGAAAACTATTCCGAAAACAGAATCATCGAAAAGCCATCTCAGAAAAAAGAAACCCACGAGAGCTCCCAGAGGTTCTGCAAGACCTGAAAGAAAAGAAAAAAACAAAGCCTTTTTTCTATTCCCGGTGGCGTAGTATAAAGGAACGGAAACAGCAATTCCTTCCGGGACATTATGAATAGCTATGGCCACAGCTATGCTTATACCGAGAGTCGGATCCTCCATGGCACTTACAAAAGTTGCCAGCCCCTCCGGAAAATTATGTATGGCTATGGCAGCCGCAGAAAAAAGTCCCATTCGCATGAGTTTTTTTCTTTCATTTTCATCATGTTCCTTTTTATCCATCTCTTTTACATCTTTCAATTCATGAGGATTTTCAGCTTCGGGAACAAATCTGTCAATAATAGCTATCAGTATTATACCCGCAAAAAAAGAAAGTACTGTAACTATTTCTCCTTTTGATTCTCCAAAAACATTTATTAATGATTCAAAAGCCTTGGGAATTATTTCAACAAAGGAGACATATATCATTACTCCGGCGGAAAGCCCCAGGGAAGCCGAAAGAAAAGAGGTGTTCACTCTTTTGGAAAAAAATGCAAAAAGTCCTCCTATGCCGGTGGATATACCTGCAAGAAAAGTCAGACCGAAAGCAAAAAAGAAATTTTCCATATTCATGAGAGTCTCCATCAGTCATTTTTTCAAAAATGCATTTTTTATTTTACAGAACAATTTTCCACTGAACAGTTTTTTCTGCTTCAACAATTATTCTGTTGTCAATTTCTTATATTTTTGACATTAACTGTTCGATTCTGAGTTATAAAACATGGGAAAGGATTCTGATTCATAAGAGGCACACAAAATCTGCTCTTCATACTGATTTTTTCATGATAAGGAGCTTTTCAGAATACGCTCAGAGCTGAATTTAAAATCCGACTTTCAGGCTTATTTTTCTCTTTTTTCCTGCCTCTTCAACAATCTCTATAATGTACTCCGGGGCATAGTCATCTTTATCGAGAGAAAAACCCACTGCACCATTGAGAACCTCGTCAAATTTGATACCGTATTTTTCCAGAAAAACCTCATGTTCCAGAGGTATTTTTCCAGAGTTTTTCAAAGCGTAAACACGAACATCACCTATATAAAAATAGTTTCTGTAACGGTTTTTAACAATGAAGTTTATGTACACCTCTCCCCCTTCTTCTTTTTCACCTCCTATTTTACATATACGGTCAGACATAAGAAATACCAGTTTGTTCTGTGATCTACTGCGATATGTGTTGCAATAAAAAAACTCCGAAAAAGAACGGGTTATCATCTCTTTTTTCCTCTCCTGAGCCAACGATTCAAGTTCGTCCATTTTTTTTCTGTAATTTTTTTCTAATTTATTTCTCATGGAGATCAGCATCTCCTGTACCTCTCTTCTCTGTTTTGTAAAATATGGAAAAGTGAAAATTATTCTGCTTGTGGCTTCTGAGGAAGGCGCTATACGAAAATTAATTATAAGAGAGGTTCCTGTGTTAAGAGAGATCTGAAGATTTGTATTCAAGCCGTACATTCTTGTTTCAGGAAGATCGGCAAAGAGAAGGCCCCAGACTTTCACTCTTAGAGGAGATGTCTCTATTTCCACTTTCAAAAGAGCGGCATCTCCCAGCACCGGCTTTTCTTCAAGAGAAACATTTTCAGGAAATTCCAGCACCAGAACTTCTCCAATAGATACATTTACCGTTTTATATATAACCCTGTCATCACTACTCACCTCTATTTCCGCTATTTTTCCTTTTATAAAATCATGTTCTCTGTTTTCACCGGCTGCAGTGACAAAAAACAAAATACTTGTCAGTACAATGAAAAAAAACTTCAAACAAAACTCCCTCATCAATTCTAACTATACTTTATTTGTTTAAAAATAATTTTCAAGAAAAAATATCGAATTATAAATCGGAATCGTTTTTCTCTTTGGAGTAAACACACCTGAAACCGCTGAATGTGTAATAGTTGGCAGGTTGAAGTCCCCTACGATAAGAGCTGCGTAAAACCCTTTCAGAAAATGTGCAGGAACCTCCTTTGATAAGTTTCCTACTTCCGGATTCCGGTCCTGAAGGATTCCTGTCTGTTGAATATGAAAAATAATCTTCGTCATACCAGTCGAATGTCCATTCCCAGACATTTCCGGCCATATCGTAAAGACCATAAGGGCTCCTGCCTTCAGGTCTGCTTCCAACAGGAAAAGTAAAG
>JAWOGE010000022.1:0-2819 GCA_046497165.1 bacterium
CCGAGGCCCCCTGCCGTATCTGCTTTCGCCTCGAATCGCCCGCATCTCCCGCCGTGGACGACGCGTCGCCCACCCTCCCGCTCCAGGGGGAAAGCCCGTTTTGACAAAAGAAGAAGCATCAAAGAGCGTGACATGGAAAGAGATATGAAGCGCATGGGAAAAAAGTTCGGGCTTTGAGATGAAATTTTTTAAAAAATTTCGAAAATCTGAAAAAAACACTGTTGAAAAAGGTCGGAGTGCCGAAAAAACAGTTGCAAAATATCTTTTATCAAAAGGATGGGAAATCAGTGAAATGAATTTTACCATACGGGGCGGTGAAATCGATATAGTCGCAAAAAAAGGAGATGAGCTGATTTTTGTGGAGGTCAGAAGCTGGAAAAAAAAGTACTGGCCGGGCGGCACACCTCTTGAAACAATTACCCCCGCCAAGATCAGGCATATTATAAAAACAGCAAAATTTTATATAAAGCAGAAACATATTTCTCTACAGAAAACCCGGGTGAGATTTGATGTGGCGGCACTCACTGAAAACAGTCGCGGACACTGGGATATAGATTATATAGAACATGCTTTTGACGGAGACGGAAAAGTATGAGCGGGACACTTTATCTTGTGGCAACTCCCATAGGGAATCTCAGCGATATGTCACCGCGAGCTGTGGAAACTCTTAAAAAATGCAGCCGTATTTTCTGTGAGGATACACGCAGAACATCAAAACTTACGCAGCATTTCAACATTAAAGTACCCCGGGAATCTCTTCACGGCTTTTCGGAAAAGAAAAAAGTTTCAAAAGTAATCTCTCTTCTTGAAGACAATCTTGAAATAGCTCTTGTTTCCGACGCAGGGACACCCGTCATAAGCGATCCCGGAAAAATTCTCGTCAGAACACTCCTTGACAAAAAATTTACCGTTACAGCTGTTCCCGGTCCGTCAGCCGCAGCGACGGCATTCTCCTCTGCAGGAGCAGAATCAAGTTCTTTTGTTTTTGCGGGATTTTTACCTTCCAAAGGGAAAGTACGCAGAGACACACTCGATAAATTTCTTGATTTCGGACTGCCTGTTGTGTTTTATGAATCACCCGGAAGAGTTGAAAATCTTATTGAACATCTCCACAATAAAAAAGCCCGGATAGTTATCTGCAGAGAGATGACCAAACATCATGAAGAGATTTTTGTTCATGAAAAAGGTCGCCCTGTTACCTGCAAAGGAGAGTTCACTGTGGTAGCCGAACCTTATTCCTCCTCAGACTCTGAAAAAAACCGCCGAATAGATTCGAAACTCATTTCAAAACTTGAAAAATACGAGATGTCATCAAAGGATAAACTTTATATTCTGAACCATATCTATCCTGAAAAAAGGAAAAGCGAACTTAAAAAAGTTGTTTTCCCCTGACATTTTTTGGAATTTGAACAAGGAGTGGGGTCCAGGTATCTCCGCATCAGTAAATTGACAATTTTTATCAATAATTTATAATAAAATTGCGAACTGAATTGCGGAGAAAAAGATGAAAAAGCTTCCGATAGGCATAAGTGATTTCAGAGATCTCATTGACGATAACTATTATTTCGTTGACAAATCCCTTTTTATAAAGGAGATAATTGACCGGGGTGATAAAGTTCTTTTAATTCCGCGTCCGCGGAGGTTCGGGAAAACTCTGAACATGTCCATGATAAAATATTTCTACGGCTGCAATATCGCTCCTGCAATCGGAAAGACTGATCCTGACAATGAGCATCTTTTCACCCATCTGAATATCTGGAAAGCTGGAAAAGAGTATACAGAAAAACAGGGAAAATATCCTGTTATTTTTCTATCGTTCAAAGACATAAAAGATCAGGATTTCGAGACTTCTTTAGAAAAAATCCGTGCTTTAATCTCAACAGAGTTCAAACTGAATAAAATTGTGAGAGACAGCCTGGATATTGACGAAAAAGAATATTACGACAAGATAATAAAAAAGTCTTCTTCACTTGCAGAGCTTTCTTATTCCCTGAATTTTTTGATGAAAGCCTTGTCCCGACACTATAACCGCCGGATTATTCTGCTCATTGATGAATACGATTCACCAATTCACGCGTCTTTTGTGAACGGATTTTACGATGATATGATCAACTTCATGCGGAATTTTCTTTCTGCGGGCCTCAAGGACACCTCCGAATACCTTGAAAAATCAATCATCACAGGAATTATGCGGGTTGCAAGAGAAAGTATTTTCTCCGGGCTGAACAACCTCGGTGTATATACAATTTTAAGGGATGAGTTTTCAGAATTCTTCGGCTTTACGGAAAATGAAGTTAAAAGGATTTTAAAGGAAAAAAATGCCCTTGAGAGACTTGATTCCCTGAAAAAATGGTATGACGGCTATAACTACGGTAATCGTACAATTTTCAATCCCTGGTCAATTATCAATTATGCGGCTAGCAGTGATTTTGTTGAAAGACCCTACTGGGTGAACACCTCTCAGAACGAAATTGTGGATCAGCTGCTTAGAAACGGCGGTCATGAGCTTAAAAAAGAGATGGAAATACTGTTGAGCGGTGAATCAATTGAACGGGTGATTCAGGATGATATTGTGTTTTCCGAAGTTTTTTCAAATGATAAGATGCTCTGGAGCTTTATCCTCATGGGCGGCTATCTGAAACATGAATTTGTAAGAAAAAATCGTGCCGACAGAGTGTACAAACTCACTATTCCGAATATTGAAGTTGAACGTACTTTTACAAAAATTCTCGACAACTACTTTCAGGAAGCCACGGACTACAATAAAATTGAAGAGATGCTCAAATATTTGAAAAAAGGTGAAATTGAGGTCTTTGAAG
>JAWOGE010000132.1:0-7027 GCA_046497165.1 bacterium
CAGATGTGATACGGTCAGTTGTAAAACTCTCCCCCCCCCCCGGTCCCCCTCTCTTTGTAAAAGCGAGGGGGAAGATTTTAATACCCTCCGTCACTGCGTGACACCTCCCTTCAAAAGGGAGGCTTTTCAATACGGCTCCCTGTTGCAGGGAGCTGGCGCTGAAAGCGTCTGAGGGTAAAATGAAAGAAGGAATAATGCAAGCCTGTAAAAAAGCTCTTCGTTGCAAAATACCCGTTGAAACAGTTTCATCCATAACAGGTCTTTCTGTTAAAAAAGTTCTTGAAATAAAAAAAGAACTTTCACAATCTGAGGAAGAGAAATAAAACTATAAAATATGGCAACAGCCCTTAAAAAGCAGACATCTCCTTTTAAACATTATTTTGAATAACAATCGGTGGATTGTTCAGAAATATCTCAACGATCATTTGTGATCTTCTAATGCAAGCAATTTCAACTGGTTGCGAACCTGCCTGTAGCTCAAGTTGTTGATTTTTTTGATGTGCGAAAGTTGTATATCTAACCTGAATCGTTTGATTCTGAGTTTGAAATGAACTTGAACAAAGAGTCAACTCTGCCATTCTTCTAATGGAAAATTTAAAACAGAAAAGGAGGGAGGAGATGACCCTTCATGTTCTGTTTGCGGATTCGTATGAAAAAAAATTGCATAATCCGCAAAGATAAACCACTTAAAGAAATATTGAGGGAGTGATCAGGGGTTGTGGTTTTCTGAAAGTTATTCTTTACTGTCAGTGATTCCGAGGTATAATTTCAGTGCTTTTTGAATGAGGATAAAGGATCTTTTATGTCTAAAGGGAGGAGAAAATGAAAAAATGGTTTTTATTTATTTTGATGTCTGTTTTTGTGATATCAGTTATTTCATGTAAGTCTTCTGAGACGAATTTGAAAAAAGAAGATGATCCTCAAAAGAAAGTGATCAAGACAGAAAATAATGAGATAACCAATGAAGCTGTTGAAGTGGCTGAAAGCTGGCTTTCACTTGTTGATTCGGGTTCTTATGGAGAAAGTTGGGAGAAAGCGGCAACATTTTTTAAGGAAAAAGTGTCAAAAGATAAATGGATAGATAACTTAAACGGGGTTTTGCCTCCATTTGGAAAAGTGATAAAACGAGAAGTGATCTCAGCAGATTTTTATACTGAACTTCCCGGTGCTCCTGATGGAGAGTATGTTGTTGTTAAGTTTAAAACTTCTTTCGAAAACAAAAAAAATTCTGTTGAAACAGTTACGCCTATGAAAGATGATGGTAAATGGAAAGTTTCAGGGTATTATATTAATTAGTTTATATCCGGGGAGCAGGTAATGCAGCTTGTATTAAGTCAGTGATATGCTTAAAATACCTTTCCCTCTTTTTGTTGAGGAAATAAGAAACATTAATATTTCAAAACTGAGAACATCTGAAAAGCGGAAACGATTTCTGGAACTCCTTTTACCTCATCTGGATAATGCCTCCTCATGGAAAGAACTGATCTATAAAATGGCTCAATTAGATTAGGAAGTCAGAAGGGTCAGTCGCTGAATATCCATCAAAAATCAAAGAATACTTTTTCATTTTTCAATGAGAGAGTCGGACGATTTAGGCAACAAAAGCCTTTTTTGTTTTTCAATAGTAGAGTCGAATGATTCAGGTGAAAGTGTCTGAAAACGAATATTGACATGAAATACAGCCGGAGTAGACTGACAGAATGGTTTCTGATTTGAGGCCGAATTTTATGGATTATGTTTCCCGTATGGAAAATTTTTTTCTCAGGCGTGTATCTCTGTGCCGGTTAGCTTTTTTTATGTTTTTTGTGGCATTTATTCCCCGTCTTCACCTTGCTTTTACTTCCATGACTCCTGTAGCCTGTGATGAAATATTTCAGACTGTTGAAATTGCTCACAGGATTGTTTTCGGCAGAGGTTTCCGTTTCTGGGAATGGCACAATGGTTTGAGAAGTTACTCTCTGCCGGCGTTTTTCACACCGCCTTATTTTCTGGCAAAATGGACTGGAATAGAAAATCCGAGGATTGTTACTGTTTTAGTAAAATCATACCTTGCATTATTTCATGCTCTGGGGATAACGCTTCTTTTTCTCGCTTTTTCGAAAATTTCAGATCGCTTCCGGGCTTTTTTTGCGGTTCTCCCCATGGCGTTATGGTATGTTGCGGGGTTCATATCTGTCAGGACACTGGGTGAAACTGCGGCCATACCTTTTATTTTTCTAATGTTATATTTGAATGTAAAGGCAGAGGAAGAAAGAAGAGGGTTTTATAATTTTTTTTCAGGGATGGCTGCGGGTTTTGCTTTTATGCTGAGAATTCAGACACTCGCTTTTTCCGCCGGTCTCGGTGTCTTTCTTCTGATTTTTTCCCGGGAAAGAATTAGGTCGGCATATCTTTTTACAGCGGGATGTGTTGTCGTAATTGTTTTTCAGGGTCTTTTGGATCTGTATACCTGGGGTTCTTTTTTACACTCTTTTTTTGCCTATATGGATTTTAATTTTTTCCAGGACGGTGCATCGCGTTTTGGAACCTCTCCCTGGTATTTTTATTTCATTAAAACTTATGAGATATGGCCTGTTTTATTTATTGTTCCTGCTGTCTTTTTTCTTTTTACAGCTTCTTTTTCAAAAAAATATGCCCGTTTTACACTTCCTGTAATCCTTTTTTCGGCAATTCACATTGCAACTCCACACAAGGAACTCCGTTTTCTTTTTCCCGTATTTATCATGCTGCCTTTTCTCACAATGGGAGGGATTGAACTTCTTTCTACAAGGTTTTCAAACAAGAATTTTTCAAAAATATTTGTTTTTTCATCTCTAATAATTGTTTTTACAACGATGTTTTCTATCCCCTTTTATCCCGAAAGATGGGCTTACAGCCATGAGAAAAACAATTATGCTAACAGCAATGTTTCTTTTTTATTGGGCTCTGTTCCAGATGTTAAGCATGCCTGGGCTTTTAGATCTCAGAAAGATTTTACCGGGGGACATGCGTGGTTTAACTCAGATGCTACCATACACTATGTTCGTAAAATCAGTGATTCAAAACAGATGTTTAAAAATATTTTGAGAAGAAAAAACTGTGAAGGCTGCTATATTGCCGTTCGTAAAGCTGATAAAAAATATTTTCTTCAGTACAAAAAACGCTTGCGGAAAATAAAAGAAACCGACAACTGGTTAATTTTTAGGATTATATCCGGATAGTACACAAAGATCGTAGATTATGATGGATGTAAATCTATCTCCAAGTTAAATTTCTATGAACCTGAAGCTACAAAATAACATATCTCAGTAAAATCAAACATTTGTGATAAGAGCACAAAAAAAGATTGACTTTCTTTCTCTAAACACTATAAATTTCAACAGTTATTTGGATTTCGGGCCTGTAGCTCAGTGGGAGAGCACTGTCTTGACGTGGCAGGTGTCGGTGGTTCGATCCCACCCAGGCCCACCATCTTTATGGACAAACGGAGATTTTATGGCAGAAGTAATTCTTCCGGACGGAACAGTCAAAAAAGCAGAAAAAGATGAAACATGGTTATCTTTCATAGAAAGGGAGATAGGTTCCGGACTTGCCCGCAGCACTGTAGCTGTTGATATCAACGGGGTTGTTAAGGATGCGGAAACTGTTGTCGAAAGCGGAAAATTCAATGCTGTTACTGCGGATTCGCCTGAAGGTCAGGAGATCATAAGGCACTCTACTTCACATCTCATGGCCGATGCTGTGACCCGCCTTTTCCCCGGCACTAAAGTTGCTATAGGTCCTTCAATAGAGGATGGGTTTTATTATGATTTCGATTCTCCTCATCAGTTTACAGAGGAAGATATCTCTCTCATTGAGAAAAAGATGAAAGAGATCGCTTCAGAGAAGCATTCTTTCAGGAAAGAGATTCTGAAAAAAGAAGAAGCCCGGCAAATGTTTAAAAAACTTGGTGAAAAATACAAACTTGAGCTCATTGAAGATATAGAGGGTGATGAAGTTTCCCTTTACAAGCATGGAAATTTTTCAGATTTATGCAGAGGTCCTCATGTTCCTCACACCGGATTTCTGAAACATTTCAGGCTTCTTTCCATAGCCGGTGCTTACTGGCGAGGAGATGAGCATAAAAAAATGCTTCAAAGAATATACGGTACTGCTTTTTCACGGAAAAAAGCCCTGAAAGAGTATCTGAATCGTCTGGAGGAGGCAAGAAAACGGGATCACCGTTTGCTCGGCAAAAAATTTGACCTTTTTCATACTTCGGACCTTGTTGGTTCCGGACTTGTTTGCTGGACTCCTCGTGCGGGAATCATAAGAACTGTCATGGAGAATTTTTCCAAAAAAGAGCATTATCGTAACGGATATAAGTTTGTTTATACTCCTCACATAGGTCGTAAAGAGTTGTGGGAGATAAGCGGGCATCTGGGATTTTATAAAGAGGGAATGTACAGTCCCATGGACATAGATGGTGAAGATTACTATGTAAAACCAATGAACTGTCCTTTTCATATAGCACTTTATAAGCGCAAAAAGTGGAGTTACCGTGATCTTCCGCTTAAATGGGCTGAATTCGGAACTGTCTACAGATATGAAAGAAGCGGAACTCTCAACGGGATGAAGCGTGCCAGAGGTTTTACCCAGGACGATGCTCATATATTCTGCAGAATGGATCAGCTTGAGAAGGCCATAACGGATACTGTGGATTTTTCTGTTCATATTCTTGAAAGTTTCGGTTTCAGGGATCTTAAACTTTTTCTCAGCACCAGACCCGAAAAATTTGTCGGTGATATAAAAGCTTGGGATAAGGCCGAGGAAGCTCTCCAGGCATCTCTGGAAAATTCCGGTCGAAATTTTACTTTAAATAAAAAAGACGGTGCCTTTTACGGGCCTAAAATAGATATCAATGTTACTGACTCCATAGGGCGTGACTGGCAGCTTTCAACCATTCAGGTTGATTTTCAGCTTCCTGAAAGATTTGACATGAACTATACCGGAGCAGATGGAGAAGAACACAGACCTATAATGATACACAGAGCTCTTCTCGGTTCCCTTGAGCGTTTTTTCGGTGTTCTTCTGGAACATTTCAATGGAGAGTTCCCTTTATGGCTGTCACCTGAACAGGTTATAATCATAACTGTTGCAGAAAGACATGAAAAAACTGCTGAAAAACTTGAAAAAATGTTAAAGAACCATAATATACGGGTTGCAATTGACAATAGAAACGAAAAGACTGGATATAAGATAAGAAGTTGGTCAGTTGAAAGAGTTCCCTATATTATTGTCATAGGAGACAAAGAAGAGGATCTGAATGTTTTGAATGTTCGTGACAGAAACGGAGAGGAAAAACAATATAAAACATCTGATTTTATTGATAAAGTATTTTCAGAAAACAAGGAAGGGACTTATTTTTGATGTCGAAAAAGAACTTTAAGCAACACTACATTAATGAAGACATAAAGACTGATCGGGTCAAGGTTGTCACGGAAGATGACGGAATGCTCGGTGAGTTTCTTCTGAGGGATGCCATCGACAAAGCAAGAGAATACGGTATGGACCTTGTTTGTGTTGCTCCGGATGCAACGCCTAAAATCTGTAAAATTATGGATTATGGGAAGTATCTTTACAAGCAGAAGAAAAAAGCCAAAACAGCCAAAAAAAATCAGAATATTGTTGAGATAAAGGAGCTGAAACTGCGTCCTTCAACTGAAGAACACGATCTTATGGTTAAGATAAAACATGCGAAGAAATTTCTTGAAGATGGAAACAAGGTTAAATTCACTGTGTTTTTTCGTGGCAGAGAGATGATTTTTAAAGACAAGGCCATTGAGAATCTGGATTACATAATAGAGCAGCTGGGCGGCGAAGAAGCCGTGAATGTCAATCTTGATACAGCTATCAGGAACAGGCGTATGTCAATGGTTGTTTCGAACAGATAATACAAATATGAGGGAGAAAGACTGATGCCTAAAATGAAAACAAATAAGTCGGCAGCAAAGCGTTTTAAAAAAACTGCCAAAGGCAAACTGAAAAGAGGACATGCGTTTAAAAGCCATATCCTTACCAAAAAAACCGCAAAGAAAAAACGCAATTTACGAAAAAGTGAAATAGTTAGATCTGAGGATCGTAAAAGACTCAAATCAATGTTGCCGGGAACCTGATAAGAAAGTTAAGGAAGGAGCTATAAATGAGAGTTAAAAGAGGATACACTGCAAGACGCAGACGAAAAAAATTCCTGAGAAGTGCGAGGGGTTACTATCAATCCCGGAGCAGATCCTACAAAACAGCGAGAGAAACCGTTGAACGTGCATGGGCATTTGCAACTACACATCGTAAATTAAAAAAGCGTGATTTCCGGAAATTATGGATAACACGCATAAATGCAGCGGTTCGTGAAAATGGCATGAGTTACAGTGAATTTATAAACAAACTTAACAAGGCTGATATTAAACTCAATCGTAAGATGCTGGCTTACCTTGCAATGGAAGATCCGCCTGCATTCAGCCATGTGGTAAAAACTGTCGCTAAATGAGAAACAACCATAAAGGGAGTAATTATGAGTATTACAAAAATCGAACTTGCAGATCTTGTTTACGAACACATCAAGGTTGACAAAAAGAGAGCAACTGAGTTGGTGGATGCTTTTTTTGAAGAGCTTAAAAAAGGTCTTGTTGAAGAAGGAAATATCCAGATATCAGGTTTTGGAAAGTTTGTTGTGAAACATAAGAAACAACGCAAAGGAAGAAATCCCCAGACTGAAAAAAGCATGATGATAAGTGAGCGGAATGTTGCCACTTTTTATCACAGTCATGTTTTGAAAAAAAGACTTAACAGCTAACTCTTAAACATTCGTGTCGGGACGTAGCGCAGTATGGAAGCGTACTTGAATGGGGTTCAAGTGGTCGCTGGTTCAAATCCAGTCGTCCCGACCATTTTTATTTCATGCGGATTAATTCAATACTCATAACAAACGATGACGGTATTTTTGCTGATGGTATTAATCCTCTGAAAGATGTACTTGCAAAAAATCATAAAATATCTATTTTTGCTCCGC
>JAWOGE010000176.1:0-4679 GCA_046497165.1 bacterium
GTGGCATGGGTGAGGTTTTTCTTGCCTATTATAAAGAAACAAAAAACCAGTTTGCTCTCAAAAAGGTCAGAAATAAAATTTTTCACAGAGAAAAAGAGATAAAAAGGCTTGAACGGGAATTTCATATAACGCGTAATATCAGAAGCAGGTATGTTGTTGAAATGTATGATTTTTTCAAAAAAACCGATGACCCTTTCTATACCATGGAATATGTTCCCGGAAAGCCTTTGTCACATTTCAGAGGTAAACCACTGGAATTTCTCATAGATTATTTTATAAATCTTGCCCACGGTATTCTTGATTTTCATAATTACAATATTGTTCACAGAGACCTTAAACCGGCCAATATTATTGTGGATGATGAAAAAAATCTTAAAATTCTGGATTTCGGGCTTGTTACTTTTCATAGTGAAAAAATAACTACAAAAGCCGGGACATTTCGTTATGTCGCACCTGAAATTCTTATGAATAATGATGTGGACTGGAGGAGTGATCTGTTTTCAGCCGGAATCCTGATGTATGAAACACTTTTGGACTCTTTCCCTTATGCCGGTCCTGTCACAGATATTAAAACACCCGAAGAGGAGCTTGAGAATGTATCTTTTCCGGAAACCATGAATCCGGACATGGTGGATCTTCTTAAAATGCTTATTCATCCGGATCCATCTCAGAGAATTTCCGATGCTATGCAGATGCTTCATAAGCTTGAAGAGATAAAATCTATTTATGTGGATTCCAGAGAAGCAGCAGAAAAAGGGTTCAGTCGTAAAAAAATAGAAATAGGAAAAAGCGATTTCATTTCAAGACATGTGGAGATGGATACCATACTTAACAAAATAGATAATTTTCTTTCTACCGGTGTTGATTATGCGGTTGTTGTTGAGGGGGTTTCCGGCATAGGTAAAACAAGTTTTCTGCAGGAAGTTGCTCACAAAATGGTTTTCAGGGATATTTCAACGCTCTCTTTTTCAGGAAGTGATACACTGGATCTTTTCTCTAAAATGATTCGTACAATCTGGGATCTTCTTGACAGAGAATATCGTTTTCAGATTGCCGTTAAGTGGGGTGGAGTCCTTCTCATGTATTTCCCTTCTCTCGGTGATTATCCGGAGTTTGCCAACATAAGTCCCGGTGAACAGTCGGAGTATGTGAAAGATGATCTGTACCGTCTTGTTTCAGTTTTTAATGATATGGTGAAGATGATCACCGGAAAAAAGCCCCTGCTTCTCATGATAGATGATTTTGGAAAAGCTGACAAGCGTTCCCAGGAGATTTTTCAGGAATTCATAATGATGCGTGGAAGCATAAGAAATGTTTTTACGGTGGTGTCTGTTTCAACGGATGTTATGGATACTCATACTGAGCTTCCTGCCAATACCCGGGTGGAACTTGCACCTTTCAATTACAACGATACGAGAAACTATCTCGAATCTTCTCTTAACATTCCACTGATGAGGATGGATGAAGACTTTATCAAATGGGTTTTCAAGACCGGAGGAGGAATTGTCAAGTTAATGCGTTCCATACTTTTTATGCTCAAGGAGGAGCATTATATTTCCATGTTCGGATCAAAATTGATATTCAGAAAAAGCGAACTGAAAAATAGAGGTCTTGAATATCTTCTGAAAAAGAGGCTGGATTCTCTCGGAAGATATGAGAATATATTTCTGCGTGCCGCTTCCATATATAAAAAATTTATAACTTTCGATGCTCTCAGATTTATACTTTCTGGAAAAATGAATGAAAAACAGTTTTTCAGAACCTATGATATCCTCAGTGCGAACTATATGCTCAAGGCTCAGAAAAATGGCATAGTGAGATTTATAGGCGGACGCATACACAACATTGTAAGCGGATATCTTTCCGATGAAGAGCGTCGCTATTACCATTGTAAAATGTCTGAATTTTTACTTACTGATGAAAGTCAGATAAAAGGGACCTATGTAAATGTGTCTGCGTTTGCGGCATATCACTCTATGCAGGCCGGAGATTTTGAAACTGCTCTGAAGCTTTATCTTGTGTCAGCAAGTGATCCTTATTTTCATCACAGAACAGGACTGACGGCATTTTTTCTCGAAGAGGCTCTTTCCATAATAAAAAAACGCCCTGCCATAATGTCGGACAAAAAGAAATGCGCTGTCTATCTTTTTGCAGGTAAAATATTTTTCAAACTGGGATACTATGAAAAATCACATGTTATGCTCAGTCGCAGTTTTAAAAGATGGAAGCATCACAGCATACTTGAAATATATGTCAAGTCACTTGTAAGTGTGGGAGAGACGACAAAAGCTTATAAAGCTCTGCAAAAATTTTCTTCCGGCAGCGACAGAGATAAAAAAGCATTTATACAGCTGATGAAAGCTTATGTTGCCATGAAAGCCGAGGATGATTACGGCAGAGCGAGAAAATGTCTGTCATCGTGTATAACCCATGTTGAAAGCGGAGCTTCCGGAGTTATTTTCGATAATTCAAGACTTTATATGCTCAAGCAGCTTGAATTTGATTATTACATGATCGAGGGTGAAAAATCCTTTGATGAGATGGAAAAAGTTAAAGAAGATCTCATAGTGCATGCAGAAAAGATGAGCTCCAGTATTTATATGCTTGATTCTTACAATGCGGCTTATAAACTTTTCTGGAAATACAACAAACTTAATAAGGCCTACGAGCTGCTTTTGGAGACTCTTCGTCTTTCTCTGAATTTTAACGATAACTACAGAATTTCACGCACATATCAAAATTTGGCTACCTGTTCTCACAGATTGGAAAAGTGGGATGATGTTGAATATTACCTTGACAGGGCTATGGAGTATGCACGCAAAAGTGGCGGAAATAAAATGTTGAAATTCGCTTACTTTAACCGTGGAGAGTATGCTTTTATAACAGGTGATTACAGTCTTGCAGAAAACTTTCTTTTCAATGCAGAAAAACTTTCCATGAAAGATGAGCGCATCCATGATCTGATTTTCATATACAGTACACAGATGCTTATGTATCTGCTGAAAAAGGAAAACGGTTTTGCCAGACATGTCGGCGGCAAACTCAGAAGGCTCATAGAGAGGCCTGAAATTTTTGACAGAGCCTTGAAAATAAGAGGTCTTACAAGCTTGCTTTTTTTTGAAGCGATGACTTCTCGTGATAAATCTGGATTTTTCTCTCTGGTGTCTCAGCTGGAAAATTTGTTTGAAAAGGAGGTGGAAGCGAAGGAGACTTACTATCTGTTGTTTGTTCTCGCTAAGATAATTTTTGCGGCTGAACAGGGATATGACGCCGATATGAAAAAATGGATAGAAGAGTCTGTTTCTCGTAACACTACAAGCACATACAGTCTTTTCAGGATAATGTATTATTATTATACAGCCTATTATTTGAGCAGAAAAGGTTTTATGTCTGAACTTATGGAAAATTTTCTTAAAGAGGGAAGAAAACAGGCGGTTGAATACAAAGCTTCTCATTTCATAAGTATGTTCAGCGAACTTTCGTATTTCATGAATCTGGATGAGGGGGAAAAGTTGTTTACAGAGCTTCGAAGGCAGTTTGAAGCTTTTGAAAAGGGAGATCAGCCGGATATTGTAAAAACAAAAGACTCTTTTGAAAACCTGAAGATGTATCTTGAAGAGACAAAAAAACAGATAGACTACTTCAGGAAGAAAAACAGGAGTTATTCCAGCATTCTTGATGTTGTTAAAAATCTTTCGGGAAAAACAGAGCTGAAAAAAATAATGGATGTTGTTATTCGCAAAATTATAAATGTGCTTGCTGCGGATATTGTTGCAATTGTTTATCGTGAGGATGAAGATACAGGTGAGGAATATCTGGTAATGGATGAAAGTTTCAGCACTTACGATCTTTCAGAGATCAATTTCAAGGGTGGAATTGTACCTAAAATGATGCAGACTAAACAACTTGAATTCCTAACTAATATGATAAGTGATTCTCCCGATGATAAAAGTTCAGATTACTCAACTTCCGAACTCGGCAGCATGTATTGTTCCGTGGCGGCACTGCCCATAATTCTTCAGGGAGAGATAAAAGCTTATATATATCTTGAGCGTCTCGTTACCAAAGGAACAATAGGGGAAGAGGAGATTAACTTCCTTCAGGATCTGGGCAATAATCTCGGTGTTATACTTTACAACATAAAACTTCTGGAAATAGCAACCACGGATGCTTTGACAAAGGTTTCCAGTCGTCGTCATTTTCTGAATCTGGTTGAAAAAGAGGTTAGAAAAGCGGAGCGTTACGATTTTACGCTTTCAATGATACTTATGGATCTTGATAATTTTAAGGATATAAACGATACCTGGGGGCACTTAATGGGAGACACCATCCTGAGAAAGTTCGGCACGCTTCTTAAAGAAAACATAAGAAATACCGATTATGCCGGCCGTATTGGAGGAGAAGAGTTTGCGATACTTCTTCCCGGAACAAATCTTCAAGGTGCTTACCACACAGCGGAGAAGATACGCATGAAGTGCAGTGACATAAATGTTTCAGGAGTTAAAGTAACCTTGTGTGCAGGGGTTGTTTCTTATCATGAAGATTCGGTGAAGAATAAGGACGATCTGGTTGAAAAAGCTGATATGGCCATGTACAGAGGGAAGGATATGGGAAAAAATGTCTCTGTCAGATACAGCGATCTTTGAGATTGGAAAACTGGAGGTTCTATGCCTTTTTTG
>JAWOGE010000252.1:0-18431 GCA_046497165.1 bacterium
GTCCTGGCGAAGCATTTCATCAAGAATTGCGTCTGATATCTGATCAGCCATTTTGTCGGGATGACCTTCTGTAACCGATTCAGAAGTAAAAAGATAATTCTTTCTCATAAAAAACTCCCCTGATGAGGTGAATAACACTTTTCATTGTATTCTAAAACTGAAGATAAATACAGAAAAATTATCTTTTCGAGAACTGGAAGCTGGCACGAGCACCTTTTTTTCCGTATTTCTTTCTTTCTTTCATACGGTCATCACGCCTGAGATATCCTGCTTTTTTAAGAACCGAACGATTCTCCGCCTTGAATTTCACCAGAGCCTGAGAAATACCGTGACGAGCTGCTTCTGCCTGTGCATTTACTCCGCCACCGTTCACAAAAATAAAAACATCAAAAGTTTTTTCATTTTTTGTAAGTTTAAGGGGAGCAATCAATTTATCAACATTTTTATCAACAAAAAAATGTTTTTTAGGTTCTTTTTTATTTGCAAATATTTTACCTGTACCGGGTCTCAGATAAGTCCTGGCAACGGCTGTTTTTCTACGTCCTGTGGCATACCATTCTTCCATGCTTGATCTCCTTTTATCCTGAAAATTATTCATATATCCAGTTTTTTAGGATTTTGAGCTTCGTGAGGATGCTCAGAGCCTGCATAAATCTTAAGCTTTTTCAGCATCTTACGACCCAGCTTTGTTTTAGGAAGCATCCCTTTTACAGCGTTACGCAGTATAAAATCAGGATGTTTTTCCTTCATTCCTTCAGCTGTTTCATATTTGAGACCTCCGGGGTATCCCGTATGTCTGTAATATTTTTTATCGGTCCACTTCGCACCGGAGAAAGAAACACCTTCTGCATTTGTCACAACAACAAAATCCCCGCAGTCCACACTGGGAGTATAATAAGGCTTGTTCTTTCCACGAAGTCTTGTGGCTATTTCAGTTGCAAGACGACCGACCGTCTTTCCGGAAGCGTCAACCAGATGCCATGACCTCTCAATATCCTTTTCTTTCGTGTATTTTGTCATTTCCATGTCCGAACCTCTCCGCACGGTTATCCAAAAATCAGGACATAATGTTATACAAGGCAAAATCTTTGTCAAGATAAAAAAAGTAATTTAAAATCAAATTGGATATGCTCTCTTTTTTGTCTGTAAAAAAAAATTATTTTATTAAACAACAATATTTTTTCTACAAACCGGACATCCCTGTATTAACTATCAAATTTTATATAAATTTTTTCTTGACTGTTTTACTTTATTATGAGATATTGTTTCGGGTTAAATGATCCCCTCCCACCCCCAAAGAGGGCACTTTTAAAGTGTCCTCTTTCCCCTTTTAACATAAAAATTAATTATTCTTGAATAAAATGATTTTAACCGTTATCATGCGTCTGTCTTTATTATTTAGAAAAAGGAGGCTTTTATGAAAAAATACTCAGAAATTGACAAAAAGTATAAATGGAACACAGAGGATATTTTCAGAACCCCGGAAGAGTTTGAAAGCACTGCAAATACTGTCGTAGAAGTCATTGATACAATCCCTTTTTATAAAAACAAACTCGGTAAAAAAGAGTCTCTTCTTAAATGTTTTGAAAAAATATACAAATGTTCGCGGATAATAATGAAGCTGGGGTCCTATGCTCGTCGTAAACGTGACACACAGATGGATGTTTCAGAGTATCAGGAACTCTGCGGGCTTGTTGAATCTCTTTCTGAAAGTTTTACCACTGTTTCCTCTTTTGTAGAACCTGAATTGCTGTCTCTGCCTGAAGAAGTACTTCAGAAGTTTGCCGAAGACAAGGATTTTTCTCTTTATAAAAGATATCTCGGTGATATAATACGAAACAAACCTCATACTCTTTCCGATTCCGAAGAGATGCTCATGGCAAGATTCTCCTCCCTCGGCAATGCTCAGTACGAAACTTTTTCAACTTTTACATCAGCAGATATGAAATTTCCCGAAATCAAGCTGTCCGATGGAAAAAAAATAGAGATCAATCAGGCAAATTACAGTATATACAGACAGACAGACAACAGAGAGGACAGAAAAACGGTTTTTGATGAATTCTGGGAAACCTACCACGGTTGTAGAAACAGCATAAGCAAAATGCTTCATTATCAGATAAAGTATTATACAACTACCGCTGAAATAAGAAAATTCAAATCCTCGAGAGATCGTGCAATGCACGGAAATGAACTTCCAGAAGAGTTTTTCTCAACACTTAAAAAACACATTCGCAAACAACTCCCTTCTCTTCATGACTACCTTGAACTTAAAAAAGAGGTTTTGAATATAGAAGAACTTAAATATTACGATATATATGCTTCCATGGTTCCGGGTGGAAGCGGCATAAAATACCCTTATGAAAAAAGTGTGGAGCTTGTTTCTGAAGCCATGTCCCCCATGACAAAGGAGTATCGTGAAACCATAAACAGAGCGATGAAAACGGGAAGTGGTTGGACAGATGTTTATCCTTCGGCAAAAAAGAGAAACGGAGCTTATATGTCCGGAGAAGCATACGATATTCATCCTTTTGTTCTCTTGAACCACACAGATGACTACTCTTCAGTTTCTACTCTGGCACATGAAATGGGACACGCAATGCACAGCTACTATTCCAATAAATTCCAACCGTTTGAAACATCCCAATACTCTATTTTCGTTGCCGAGGTTGCATCCGTTTTCAATGAAATAATGCTGATAAACCATATGCTTGACACTCTGGATGACGGGGACGAAAAACGCTATCTTCTCAACCATTTCATAGAAATGATACGCACCACAGTTTTCAGACAGATGCAGTTTGCAGAATTTGAAGACAGCATATATGAAAAAGTCGAAAAAGGTGAAGTGCTTTCTCCCGATTTTCTTGATAAAACCTATGGTGAAACACTTCGCGATTATTACGGTGAAGAAAAAGGCGTAATGACCATAGATTCTCTTTATACAGCAGAATGGTCTTTTGTTCCACATTTTTATTATAATTATTATGTTTATCAGTATGTTGTGGGTTTTGTGGGGGCACTCTCCCTGGCCACCGACATAAGAAAAGGAAAAATTTCACCCGAACATTACATTGATGGTTTCCTGAAAGCGGGATCTTCTAAACCTCCGTTGGAGATACTCAAAGATGCCGGAGTGGATCTGAGTTCACCGGAACCATACGAACTGACAGGAAAAGTTCTCAGAGAGAACATTGAACAGTTGAAAAATCTTCTGACATGAACTGAGAATTGCCAAAAAGTCGGGGAGCTAACAGAATTTTATATAAAATCTTCTCGCCAGCTGATTTTTAACGATGGAGTTGAACGATTCAGGTATGAACATAAAAAAAAGCTTGCTTATTTAAATAAGAGATTGTATTATTGTCTCAGCCTGCAACAATGTTAAAAGGAGTAAACATGACTCAGGAAGAAATCAAAAACAATGAAGAACAGACAAATCAGAACGAAGTTATTTCAGAAGAAGCGGTGACACCGACAGCAACTGAACCTTCAAAGGACGAAAAAACATGGGCCATGCTCTGCCATGTTCTTTCTCTGGCCGGACTCATAGGAATTCCACTCGGAAACATAGTGGGACCTCTTATAATGTGGCTGATTAAAAAGGATGAATCGGAGTTTGTTAACAGACACGGCAAGGAATCACTCAATTTTCAGATATCTCTATTTATATATGCACTCGTGTCAGCGGCTTTGACCATTATTCTCATAGGATTTATAGGACTTCTGGGCATATTTGTGATATTCCTTGTGTTTGTCATAAAAGCAAGTATGGCGGCAAACAAAGGTGAAGAGTTCTCCTATCCGCTCACCATCCGTTTTATAAAATAGTTTCATTCCTGACTAAATATTTTATAAAAAATTCCGGCTGTAAACTTTTCAGGTAGCTGTATGTCCCGTGAAGGTTTCAAGACATCTATGGTTTCTCTTTTAAAATGGGTTGTGATCTCTCTCATATCTGGTATAACAGGATCTGTACTGCTAAACAATTTCAATAATGGAATAGTTTATGTAAATAAAACCCTTGTGTCCTATTCCTCTTTTTTGCCTCTATGGGCTATGCTCGGTGCGATTATAACTGGCAGCCTGATATATTATTTCATACCCTATGCAAGCGGCGAAGGTCTTCCTTCCTACATAGAGGGAATGAGAAAAAATAACGGACAGTTTCCTTTTTCAGTTACAGTGGGAAAACTAATGGCCGCTTTTGTCACTCTGGCCACTTTTGGGAACGGAGGCATTGTAGGTCCGGTTGCAAGAGTAAACGCCGGAATAACAAGCAAAATCTTTCAATGGAATAAAAAAGTTCTATGTTTTCGGAAAACACTGCAACAGCGGCAATATGCGGTGTTTCTGCAATTGTAGGTGCCGTTTTCCACAGCTCCATCGGCGGCGGTATATTCGCTGTGGAAATACTGCAGAGAGAAAAAATAAACTACTCTAAACTTTTTCCCGCTATTCTCGCAAGCTCCACGGCTGTGTTTGTGGCAGAATCTATGGGTTGGGAAGCTGTGTACTATTTCCCTCGTGTCGAAAACACCATGCAGATGTCAAATATTCTCCTGCTTTTTCTGCTTTCCGTAATTACAGGATTTATGGGGGTAGCTTACACAAAGTTTTATCTTTTCGTAACAACGGTATTCGGCCGCGATGTTATGAAAAAAATGCCTCTGAAAACCATAGCCGGAACTGCCGTTGCAGCTTTTTCCGTGTTTTTTATGGCTCCAGAACTTATGGGAACTTCAAGTACTGTTTTTTCTGGAGTTTTAGGAAAAAATCATGAACTGCTCGCCGGTTGGTCTGAATTTTCTCTGCCTGTTTTCGCGGTTGTAATATTTTTTGCAGTTCTGAAAGCTTTCGCAAACTGTGTCACAGTGGGCTCCGGAATGAGTGCAGGTTTTACAGGGCCCGCAACAATAACAGGGATTCTGACAGGTGCAGCTTTTGCTCTCTTCTTCGGTATTTCGCCAACGGGACCTGATTATTACGCTTTTGTCGCCGCCGGGTTTTCAGGAATTCTCGCAAGCAGTATGAACATACCTCTCGCCGCAGCTGTAATAGCCGTTGAAACATTCGGACTTGAGGTGAGTTTCCCCGCCGGAATAGCAGCAGTTGTCGGTTTTCAGATAAACAGACAACATACCATATATCGTTTCGCTTTCAGAGATAAATGATTTATCCAACGACAACTTGTGTGTTTATAACTGATAGATATTGACTTTCCCTCCAATTGTTATAAAATTAACATAAGTTTTACCGGGAGTTTCACTTCCTTGAACTTTTAAAGTTTATTTCGGGGGCTGTTTATGAGGATGTTTTTTTATTTGATCCTTCCTCTTTTTTTTATTTTTCCGTTTTTAAACACACCTGTTCTCAGAGGAGATTCTTTCGTTTCCATGCACGGTTATCCACAGGTTGAACTTCTTCTTCCCGATTATCAGAAACATACTCAGACTGCAATTGTCGAAAACCCTTTTATTACCGACATTCTCTACCCGGTAGTAGGATTTCCCGCACTTGTAAGTTCTGATGATCCATCACTTTTTTTAGTCATAAGATCAGACTCCGGTGTCGATTTTGAATACATAAAAATCACCAGAAATGTTGCCGGTGAAACAAAAACTTTTGCCGATATTTTACCCGAATCTGCAGAAATATGTGGAGAAAATCTTTACTGTGTAAGATGTCACATTCCTGTCATTTTATCTTCAATGAGTTACGACCTTTCAGTAAAACTCAAAAATTCTCATGTTCAGATTTCAAAAAACTCTGTATTTTTTCCTGAAAAATCGGAAGATACAAAATTTTATGTACTGGCTGACCCCCAAATAGAGGATCTTCAAAGTAAAAGAGCCGGCAAGATGAATTACAATGCCGGCGAATATCCTTTTAAAAGTGATTCCTTTCTCACATTCGACCGTCAGCGCGGCATAATAAAATCTACAATTTCTCAAATTAATTCAGGAGATGCTCACTTCGTATCAGCTGTAGGCGATCTGGTGTTCGGTATCAACTATCAGAGAGAATACGAAGATATTATGAACCTGATTGTAAATATGGAAGTTCCTCTGTTCGCTGTTCCCGGTAATCATGACGGCTACGCAAAGTTCACTGAACAGAACGATTTTTTCACCCCTCTGGAATGGGACGGACTTCAGTACTGGACAAAATTTTTCGGCCCTTTGAACTATGCTTTTTCATTTAACGATTCGGTTTTTATAATGCTTAACACCTATGAAGGAACAACTGAAAGGCGTGCAGCCGGCGAACCTCTCGGACTGGGAGATAATGCCGCCGTGCCGGTTACAAACTGGGGAGGATTTTTGACACAACCTTCACTTGACTGGATTCAATTTATTATAAACAACCATTCCGTGTCCGCTTTATTCAGTCACATGACACCCCTGGGACAAAATGCCTCCGGCAAATATCACAGACATAAAAAATTTCCCAAAGAATCCATCATCGGAGTCAGAGATCATCAAGAGTGGAACTATGAAAGTGCCGTATACGATACTAACACTGTTGATTCAATTTTCAACGAAACTCCCGTTTTTAATACCGGAACAAGACTTGTTTCCATGCTTAACGACGAGACACCTCCACCGCTTTATTTTTCAGGACACACACATTTTGACAGAGTTTATGAATTTGAATCCGGTGAAGAACTCATTAAAGACAGTGGCGTATATGCTTTGGATGATATGAAATTTATAATGACAACCACTGTTTCCGCCAATGGCGAATCTTACTGGGGCATAAGAAAAGTTTCACTGCTTTCAAACGGAGACACGGAATATCAGTATATGTGCGACAAAGATATATCCTGTCTTCCTGAAGACGAAGACAATCCCGGGTTTCAATCAATTCCGGCAGGTAATATATGGGTTGAATATGAGTGGGAAGGAGTTTCGGGAAAAACCTCTTCCATTTTTACAGGAGGCGATGGTTTTAGTGAAAATGTTTCCGCTGAAGCGGTAAGCTATCTCCCCACAGACGAAAATCTGACGCTGAGATTTATTATGCCGGCAAAAAAAGGCGGATACAGGATTGATAACGAAAATTTCAGTATCAGAGATGTCTCTGTGTCCAAAAATCTTGATACCGCCCTTATTATTGTCAAAGGAAGCATTTCCGCTGCAAGCACACCCGAAGCTTTTCTGAACAGAGACTTTTCAAAAAAAAGTATCTCCATTAATGTAACACCTTCCAATGAAATATGCCCTGAACCTGAATTGAACTTCCCTGAATATATCACTTCAGATCAACCCATTGAAGCTGAGGTGAAAAACAAAAAAGATTTTCATTCCCTAATATGGATAAGAGAAGAACTTACCGTCGCTTCAGGAGGAGAAGTATCACTTAAATTTGATGACTACAAAAGTACGGAAAGAATAAATGTCGTTGCTCTCTGTTCATCTTCTGCATTCAGCGAAAGCTCCTTTTCCGTAAATGTATTCCCGCCTGAAGAAAGTTATGCCGATAAAATCAAAAACCCTCATAACAAACTGGAAAGCGACCATATTCTGGACTACTCTGAAACTGAAAAAAATGAAACAGAAGAACATCCGGCAATGTCAAAATCTTCTGACGGATGCAGCATACTCTTTTTTTAATAACACAAGTTTCCCCCATTCAAAAAAGAGTTCTAATTGTGAACATTCTTTTGCAAAAAATCGTAGAAATGTTATACTTCAGGCAGAAGGGAGTTGTAATGGAAAAACCGTCTGGAAATTATATCCGAGTGTTCCTGTTGCACGCAACTCTTATTTTCGCATCTGTGGTTGTCATATATCCCGTTCTCTGGGTAATAAAAATGGCTTTGACCTCTTCTCAGGGATTTGCATTGTCAGCCAATCCTTTTCCCACAGAAGTCAGCCTTTCCAATTTCCGGGAAATTGTTTCAACAACTGACGCATACGGGGGATGGCTTTTCGGGAAACAGTTTTTAAACAGCATTATAGTATCGACAGCCACGACCATTCTCGGTCTTTTGCTGGCAACCACAGCAGGGTACGCTTTTTCCAGATTCAGGTTTCCGGGTCGTGACAGCGGCATGAAGTTGTTTCTTGTATCTCAAATGTTTCCCGGTGTTGTAATGGCCATTCCTCTTTATATTCTTCTTGACACTCTTGGACTCTTGAACTCTCTGTCAGGTCTTGTTCTGGTTTACTCTATAACCGCAATTCCTTTTTGTGTATGGATGTTAAAAGGTTATTTTGACACTATACCCAAAGATCTTGAGGAGGCCGCTCTCATTGACGGTGCATCCCAGTGGAGAATTTTTATATCTGTCATTCTGCCTCTTGCACGCCCGGCAATGGTTGTAACAGCTCTTTTTTCATTTATGACAGCCTGGAACGAGTTCATTCTCGCCGCAACTTTCATGGGGAAAGAAACCTCTTTCACAATGCCTGTGGTTCTTCAGCAGTATGTTGGAAGCTACAATACAGAATGGGGGTTTTTTGCCGCAGGAGCCATAATAGTATCTCTTCCGGTTATGTTGCTTTTCTTTTTTCTTCAAAAACACCTCATAGGCGGACTCACCGCAGGCGGTGTAAAAGGATAGAAAACCCGAGAAAAAATTTGCATTTTTCAGACACAATATGATACTGTCAACAGGTTATGAAATCGGAGAAACAATACCTATGCGTATGAAAAAAAACCTATCTTTAAAACTTGTTTTTATAATTTCCTCATTTATATTCATGTTTTTTTCCTTTCAGAGAATGCTTGTTCATAATCTGGGCTGGAACAGTGCTTACACCGGAGCAACCTTGTTTATCGGAGCTGTCGCATCGGGATTTTTTGTCTTTTCTGTTTTTAAAAACATCATAAAACGGAGATCTTCTGTAGTTCTCATGCTTCCCGGTATAATTCTAATAACTATTTTCACAGATCGTTTTGTTTCTCTTACAAACAACCCTTTTTTTAACGCATATTCATACCCTTTTGTTTTCAACATACTTGTTTTCAGCTCAATTTTTTTCATTTCCTGCGGGATTGCCGCTGTTTTTCAAAGGGAACTCTGTTCCAAAAAAGATTTTATCATAGCTCTTCCAATATCTTTTGTTCTGTTTTTTACAATCGCTATATTTTTTGACGGAACATCTCTTTTTGCTGTCTCAACAACTTTGTTTCTTTTCTCTTTCTTCTTTATAAAGCTTTCAGCACGAAGTTTTTTTCTACTTCTGATTTTAATAGTTGCATCCGCAGGTGTTTTTGTTTTCCGAAATACAGAGGGATCCTCCGAAACACCTATGGTCGAATTTGAAAAAACATCCGGTGTTCGTGATTCTTTCAGAAAAATAAGCGTAAAAACAGACAAACACAGCACTCCAAATGAAAAATCATCTGAAAAACACACAGCTTTTTCAATTAACAACACATCTCTCACACCTCTCATAAACAAAAACTCTCCCCTTGCAGATGATACTCTGGCCGAAGATATTGTTTTCAATCTTAAAAACGACATATCTAAAATCGTACATCTTTCCTCTCCATGTTCCTCATCCTGGCATTCATCGAAAAAGCACGGAGTTACTTCAAACACAACTATTCTGGTTTCATCCATAATCTCTGAAGCAGCTGATTTCTGTGAATCTCCCGAAGGTTCAGAAATAGTAAAAACATCTTTTTTTCACTGGGTAAACAAACGGAAAATTACAGCAGATGCCGTTTTTATAAGTTTTATACCTCTTTTTTCTATGCCCGTTACCGGCGGAATATATTTCCCGGTCACAAGTGACTTTACAGTTGAAAATTTTACAAATTTTTTCAAAAAATTACCGGAAAACACATATGTACTTTCCAGAACGCCCATGATTCCTGACAAACGATCTCAGACAAGTGCCTCTATCCGTTATCTCAGAACCATTACAGAAGGATTAAATCGCTCGGGAATTAATCCACTTGAAAATACAATGCTTTTTTCAGATGCAGGATACCTGCATATTCTCATAAAAAAAAGCGGCTTTTCAAAAGAAGAGAAAACTTCCGCACTTTCATTTATGACAAAAAACTTTTTCCGCCCGATTCATATACCGGATCATGAAAAAGATTTCATAAAAGATATCTACCATTTTGCCATTGTAGACAGAGACAGTGAAGAATCTTTCAAATTTTTTGAAGATTATTTCTATGACACTTCAGCAGTAAGCGTTGAAAAATCCTCTTTTTTTTCCATGTTTACAATAAACTCTATCCTTAAATCCGGAAACCTTATTCTCCTTCTTCTTGACCCTCTTCCCGTTCTTTTTATAATGAGCTTTTTTGTTTTAATTCTTTCGGGATTTCTTATATCGGTATATCTCCTGACAGAACACATAAACATCGCAGAACCCAAATCAATTATAGCGGCAATTACTTACGCAGCAATATTCGCCTTCCTTTATGTCTTTTTAACAGAACGCGGTTTTTCAGCAATGGGAACTACCCTTTTAACTGAAATTTCAATCCACTGCATGCTGTTTCTGTCCATGGCGTTTTTTATGATCAGAGGAGATAAGCTACCCCGCACAGACAAAATGAAAACAACTGTTACAGCAGTAATCTTTTCCGTACTGATTTTCTTTCTTCCCTCTTTTGCAGTTTTTATTCCGAAAACAGTTATATTCGCTCTTTTTGTTGTTTCTGTTCTGTTTTTTTCATATTTCATATCCGTAATTTTTTCAGATATTACACCGGTGTTTAAAAACAGGGATAAAATATTTCTTTTTTTCGTGTTTTTAATGGCTCTGCTGTTTTTTATAAACCTCGCATTAATGACGCTTATTTCTCTGGGTTCCATGACACTTCTCATTGTTTTAACTGTATTTATGATAACAGGACAGGGTGTGTTTTTTCTAAGCAGAAACATAAATTAAAGGAGTCAAAAATGATCGAAGTCAAAAATGTAAGCGGTGACAAAAAAGGGATGAAAGATTTTGTAAATTTTCAATACGATCTTTACAGAAACGATTACAATTGGGCCCCCCCTCTGAAAGGTGATATGAAAGCCAAATTCAACTCCGAAAAAGACCCCTTCTTCGAACATGGTGAAGCCGCTTTTTTTGTTGCCTATTCCAATGGAAAACCTGCAGGAAGGATTACAGCTCACTTTGACAAAACATATGAAAAAAAATACAAGGAAAAGCAGGGATTGTTCGGGTTTTATGAATCCGAAAACAATGAGTCCGTAAGAGACGCTCTGCTTGATGCCGCAGAGAAATGGCTTTTAAAACATGGTCGGTCCTACATTCTCGGTCCCATGAACTACACAACGAACGACAATCTCGGGTTCATGATAAAAGGACATGACAGACCTCCGGTTGTTGACATGCCCTGGACAAAAGACTATTACGAAAAACTTTTTGACGCCACAGACTACAAAAAAGATATGAAAATGTTCTCCTATGTCATGGATGATGTAAAAGAGACTCCCGAAATTGTAAAAAAAGCCGCCGCACGAATTCGTAAACGCCACGGAGAAAGCATTGAGATAAGAAATCTGGATATGAAAAAAGTGGATGAACAGACCCGCCTTATGTTTGACATATACAATGAAGCATGGGAAGGACACTGGGGATTTGTTCCCATGTCCGAAAATAAAATAAAAAAAACAGTTGAATCAGTAAAAATGATCGCAGACCCGAGAATAATGTATTTTGTCTACAAAGACGGGGAAGCAGTCGCCACTCTCGCTTCAATTCCCGATATAAACCAAATAATGATGAAAAACAGGAACGGAAATATGTTCAATCCGGGTTTTCTGTTCAAATTCATAAAAGCAAAACTTACTAAAATGAGTCCTGTAAGCACATTCCGGATAATTATCATGGGAGTCAGGAGCAAATACAGAAAACTCGGCCTGGACTATCTTCTTTTTGACAGAATTTTCGACGACGGAATAAACAGAACCCATTACAAAAATGTTGAAATGGGATGGATACTTGAAAACAACAGACTTATGAACAGCATCTTGAACAAAATAGGTGCTGAAGCTCTCAACCATTACACACTTTACAGAAAAATACTTAAAAAGGGGAATCTCTGATATGAAAAAAATCATGATAACCGGTGCAACAGGATTTGTAGGCTCTCACCTTGTAGAAGCTCTTCAGAAAAAAAGTATTGAAAAAATCTCCATTTTTACACGCCGGAGAACTAAACTTATAGATTCTTTTGAAAAAAACGGTGCCGAAATTTTTCATGGAACTTTTGATGATAAGGAACTCTTAACCCGGGCACTTTCCGGTGTAGATACCGTTATTCATGTGGCTGCGGCAACAAAGGGACTTGCCAGGGAAGATTATGTGAAATCAAATGTGAATTTTACAAAAGCCATTGCGGAAAAAATGAGCTCCGATCAGAAAATAGTCCACATAAGTTCCCTTGCGGCGGCAGGCCCCAGTACAATGGAAAAACCCGTTGACGAGTCAATGCCCGACAACCCTTTGACATGGTACGGAGAAACAAAACTGCTTTCTGAAAAAGAGGTTGAAAAATACAGTGAAAAAAATGGTTTCTCCCGTACAACAATACGCCCCTGCATCGTCTACGGCCCGAGAGAACGCGACATGTTCGAATATTTCAAGCTTATAAATAAAGGCTTTTACCTTATTATGGGCACAGGGAAAAAACGGATAAGCCTGATTTATGTCAAAAATCTTGTGGACGCTATTATACAGGCGGCTGAATCTGAAAAATCCAACGGGGAAACTTATCTTGCTTCCGATGATTACAGTGCCGACTGGCTTGACCTCGGAGAAGAGATAAAAAAAGCACTGGGAAAAAAGAGAATGATTAAGCTTAAGCTCCCTGAACTACTTGCATATCCTGTGGCGTGGGGTTCAGATATAATAGGAAGAGTATCCGGAAAACCACAGCTCCTTAATAGCCAGAAAATGATAGAAGTCCGTCAGGACGCATGGCTTGCAGATAATAAAAAACTCAAAGAGCTCGGATGGAAACCGCACTACGGTTTTGAAGAGGGTATAAAAGAAACGGCGGACTGGTATAAAAAAGAAGGCTGGATATGAAAAATCGTTTTTTCTTTACAAATATCATATCAACCCGTAGTATTACCAATGTTTTTTTAAAACCTGCCGGGACAAAAAATGACTGAAAAAGAATATAAGGAAATTGAGTTCAGCGACATAACAAGACTTTTCAAAAAAGAAAAGCTTCTCTTTGTTTTCTCTTCTGCTTTCATATTCATAATTGCTGTTATTATTTTCCTGTTTTTTATAACTCCTGAATACAAAGTCAGCACACTGATAAATATTGAAGAAGACGAAGAAAAAAATATGATGATAGACAACCCCGCAGCATTTTTTCTCGGACAACAGATGTCTGATAAAACCACTGCCAATATCGAGATTCTAAAAACACGAATGCTCGCGGATTCAGTTATAGACGAACTAAACCTCCAATTCTCCGTAAAAGAACACCACAAAAATATGTTTTCCTACATAATAAATGTGTTATGGAAAAACGAAAACAACTACGGTTGTTTTTTACTGAAATCAGTTCCCAAAGATATGAAAAACAGAACAACAGAGATAAAAACGACTGAAAAAGGCTACCAAATAAGTGCTGCTTCCGAATCTTCAGATTGCAGATGGAATGAAAAATGCTCTTTTCTCGGCGGAGATGTTGTCCTGAGTTTTCACGGTCCCTCCATACCCGAAGGAACAAAGTATTCGATTAAATACAGAACAAGTCCAAAAACAAGAGAGTTCCTGGAAAACAACCTTGAAATATCTGAAGTTGAAGATGCTATGGATATGCTCTCAATATCCTTTTCAGATCCCAACAGTTTCAAAGCTGATATAATCGTTAAATCTCTGGTGGAAAAATTCACTGAAAAAAAGAATTCAATGAACAAAAAACATGCTGAATTCAAAGAACTTTACATAAACAAAATACTCGGCAATCTAAAAAATGAAATAGATGAAAAAAGTAACCGTCTTATTGAATTTCAAAAAGACAATGAAAGCTACGCTCCTTCAATGGAGTTTCAGGCAATGATGGAAAAAAAAGAGGAACTGAAAAGTAAAACAGATATCCTCAGACTTCAGAAACAGCATGTGAAAGTTGCAGAAAGACTTCTGAGAAAAAATCCCGAATCTCCTGTTACAGTATCACTTTCTGAAGAAAATATCACCTTGCAGGAAGCTCTTCTTACTCACAACAAAAAGGTCGGCGAAGTGGAAAAACTTTCACAAAATCTTACAGAGAACCATCCCGATCTTCTTTCAGCAAAAAACGAACTGCGAGAGTCGGGAAGAGTTGTCTCTTCACTTCTTGAACATAAAAGAAAAAGCCTCGGACAATCCATATCCATAGTAAAAAATCTTGTGAGAATAATAAACAAAGAGCAAAAAACTATTCCAGAAAATCTTCTGACTTTTGAAACTCTGAAAAGGGATATAGAACTTTCGCATAAGGCATATATCTCTCTTGCTTCACAACTTTATTCAACACTTTTAAACAAAATAAAACCCACACCGTATGTGAAAACCATTGATCCTCCCTCCACCGACATTCCCAAAGCATTCCCAAGCACAATAATTTTTCTTGTCGCATCTGTGATACTTTCTTTTGCCGGAGGTTTTTTGACGGTTTTAACTAAAGCATTTGTTAAAAATAAAATTGAAGAGGAAGAAGAGATATCTAACTTCATATCTTTTCCTGTCATATCTGCTATTTCTGAAAATGAAGAGTCTGATTCCGAATTGTTTTCAGAAATCGTACGCTCCCGAAAAGATAAAAACAAGATATTTGCAAAACTATCTTACTGTGAAAAAAGCTTTTTGAAAAACAGTGAGCTGAATTCCGGATTTTTTGAGAAAAACAAAGATATTGCAACAGTATCTTTTTCTTCTGAAACCGGCATATCGCCGACTGATCTGCTTTCCATAGAAATGGAAAAAGATGACAGTGTGTTTGAGATAAAACTCCGCAATGAAAACATCACTGATTTCATTGCGACAGATATTTTTAATATATTTACAGATAAATTACTAAAAAAATACAGCTTCATAATAACAGACATGGGCCGTGTAATATTAAACTCTCAAGCGTCCTCATTTTTCAGCAGAAGAGATATTTTCACCATATTGGAAATTGAAAAAAATGAAACCTCTTTTATTGAAATGACAGGTCTGAAAAACCTTGATGATAACGAAGGAATTGCTGTGTTTTTTGACAGAAAAAAGTCAAAAAGCTTTTTTCAATGAGAGAATTGAACAATTCAGGTTGAATTAAAAAAGATAAAAACCTGTTTTATATTCCGTATTCACCTGATTTCTATGAAATGTTTTTGAAAGTAAGTATCGGGTTCCGGGCAGCTTCCGTTTCATCAGGTCTGCTGAAAACGGTGTTCACAGGAGCAGATTTTATTGATTCCGGATCGGTTTCAGCTTTTTTCGCAATATCCTTCATTGCCTCTATGAAAGCATCCATGGTTTCTCTGGACTCTGTTTCAGTGGGCTCAATCATTATAGCACCCTCCACTATCAGAGGGAAGTAAACGGTGGGAGCATGAAAACCACGGTCAAGAAGAGCTTTTGCAAGATCCATAGTACTGACTCCTCCGGGGAGTTTTGAATCGTCAAAAACAGCTTCATGCATGGTGTTTTCAGGATATCTTATGTTAAAAACATCTTTCAGACAAGACTTCATGTAATTTGCACTCAAAACAGCATCTTTTGCCACATCAGATATATGCTCGCGTCCGAGTTCAAGAATGTAAGCACAGGCTTTTATTACAACACCGACATTACCATGAAAAGTTCCTATTTTGCCTATGGTTTTTTCGGGTCTGTAAAAATTGTAAAAACCGTTGTCTTTTCTGACATGCGGTTCCGGAAGATAGGGAGTAAGTTCTTCACAAACTGCCACCGGTCCTGATCCCGGGCCTCCTCCTCCATGGGGAGTAGAAAAAGTTTTGTGCAGATTGTAGTGAAGTACATCTATGCCCATGGCACCCGGTCTGGCTACTCCGAGCAGAGCGTTCATATTGGCACCGTCACCGTAGACAAGTCCGCCGGCATTGTGAATAATTTCTGTTATTTCAAGAATATCTGTCTCAAAAACCCCCAGCGTGTTGGGATTTGTCAGCATAATTCCGGCCGTACGGTTATCAACTATTTTTCTGAGTTCATTCGGATCGATCTGACCACGATTATCCGAAGGAAGAATAACCGCTTCAAAACCATTAAGAGTACAACTTGCCGGATTGGTTCCATGGGCTGAATCCGGAATAATCATTTTATCCCGTGAACTTTCACCCTTCATATCAAAATATTTTCGTATTATACTTAGCCCCACATATTCACCGTGTGCACCGGCTGCCGGAGCGAGCGTAACATCTGCAAAACCACCTATCTCAGCAAGCATTTCCTGCATATCATACATTATCCGCAAAGTTCCCTGAACTTCTTCCAAAGGAGTTTCCGGGTGAACAGCTGCAAATTCCGGCAAACGGGCCACTTGCTCGTTTATTTTTGGATTGTATTTCATTGTACAACTTCCCAGAGGATAAAAATTGTGATCAATGCTGAAATTAAGTGTTGAAAGCCTTGTATAGTGCCTGAAAACCTCGGGTTCGCTGAGCTCCGGAAGGGATAAGCTCTTACGGGAATATTCATCCGGTAGAGATTTTTCCACATCATCAAGATCTTCACAAGGAAGCGAATAACCTTTTTTACCCGAAACTGAATGTCTGAATATGAGCTCCTCTCTCATTTTAAGCCCTTTTTCCGCTTTATATGTCATGACGCGCCTCCTACTATTTTTTTAAGAACAGAGACATATCCATCCAGATCTTTTTCCGAATGCCTTTCAGTTACAGTTATGAGCATTGCATTGTCCAGCTCAGGATAGTATTTTGAAAGTTTAATTCCGGGAAGATAATTTTCGTTCCTGAAAGCTTCTTCAACTTCAGATGCTCTGCGTGGAAATAAAACTGTGAATTCATTATACCCCTCACTGTTGAAAGCGATGCGTGCTGAGGTTTCCCGAGCTATTTTATCCTTCAACATCCTCATTCTTTTTATATTCATAAGTGCTGTTTTTCTAAGACCTTCGGGACCTGTAAGAGAAAGATAGACAGCGGCGGCAGTAGCCATGAGCCCACTGTTTGTACATATATTGGAAGTAGCTCTTTCTCTTCTGATATGCTGTTCTCGGGCAGCGAGAGTAAGAACATAGGACTCTTTACCTTTTCTGTCCACTGTTCTGCCCGCCACTCTGCCGGGCATTTTTCTGGCAAATTTCTTTTTTACAGTGAAAAGACCCAACCCCGGACCTCCGAACTGCATTGGAATTCCAAGGGACTGACCTTCACCCACCGCTATATCAGCATCAAAATCACCGGGGGCTGAAAAAACTCCCAATGCCGTGGCGTCTGTGACAACCGGAATTAAAAGAGCTTTTTTGTCATGTGTTTTTTCACTCACAAGATTTATATTTTCCATGCATCCGAAATAATTGGGATACTGAAAAACCACGCAGGCTGTATTACCGTCAATTTTATCAAGTTCGCCCTCTTTAACTGTGCCGGTGTTCACATCCATTTCAAGAATCTCAAAATTCTCTGCAATTGAGCGGGCATAAGTTTTTATGGTTTCTGAATATGCCGGATGAAGTGTGGAAAACATAACAACCTTTTTTCTTTTTTTCTTGACCCTGAGAGCCAATAGAACAGCTTCTGCCGCAGAAGAAGCACCGTCATACATGGAAGCGTTTGACACATCCATATTCATCAGACTGGAAATCATGGACTGAAATTCAAAAATTGTCTGAAGTGTTCCCTGACTTGCTTCCGGCTGATAAGGAGTATAAGATGTATAATATTCACTGCGGGAAAGAATCTGATCAATGGCAGAAGGGATAAAATGGTCGTAATATCCGCCACCGAGAAAAGATTTTTTAACACTCCCTTTGTTTTCAGCAGAACATTCACGAAACCATGAAAGAAGCTCCATTTCGCTCTTTGCCCGTGGAATACAAAGTTCTTCCTGAACTTTAACTTCAGAAGGTATGCAGTCAAACAAATCATCAATGTGATCTGCACCTGTCTTTTTAAGCATTTCAAGCTTATCGGCTTCGGTAAGCGGCAGGTATCTCATTGTTAACCTCTTTTTTTGTTTTATGAAAAAAGTTTTCAGAAAAATACTGAATCAGGTAAAATCAGTCTTCCTGTTCTTCAATATATTTTCTGTAAGCGGCTGCGTCCATATATTCCGACATATCAACATCTTCGGCCTCTATTTCATAAAGCCAACCTTCACCGTAAGAGTCGTTGTTGACAGTTTCCGGAGCATCTTCAAGTTCTTCGTTGACTTCAGTAACCGTTCCTGTTACAGGATTGAAAACATCTTCTGATGATTTAACTGTTTCCACAACACAGTCCGAGTCACCTTTTTCATGCTCATCATCAACATCGG
>JAWOGE010000308.1:0-9223 GCA_046497165.1 bacterium
CAGCATCTTCAGCAGATTCATATTTTCTGCTGTCATTTGGTATTTCCCAGTCACCGCATACAGGTTCTCCGGTTTCAGAGTTCATGTAAAGAGGTGCATAGCCGTACCATCCGCGATGAATAAGATTGTAGTTGTAATCAAGAAGGAAGTGGACATATTTGTAATCATCGAGGTAAGCTCTGTAAATCATCTGCATGCTTTTTCTTCCGCGGAACTCTCTGAATTTAGGATTGCCGCGACGGAAAAATCTTGAGAAATAGAACTTTTCAGTCATATCTCTCATGCTTCTTATCATGTCAACACCCTTAGCTCCTGAGTCAAATACATTTCCGGCAGGTTCATCTGTTCTTTTTTCATCGGAAGAAAAAAGGTATTCATGGTTAGCACCGTCATTGACAAGATATTTGGCATTCGGATCAAGGTTGAAGTACTGAGGTTTGCGTTTGTCAGGAAGCAATCCTCCCAATTTGTCTCTTTCAACTTTGGGAAGCAGTTTCTGAACTCTTTTACCGGATTCATCTTCATATTCAATAAGTTCTTTGGGAACTTCAACCTCTTTGAGTTCTCCTGTTTCTGTGTCAATGAAAACTTCATTTACAAGAACCGGAAAGGGGTAATCTGCGGATCTGATTTTGTTGTCTGTGTCCATGGCAATGGTGTTGTCGTCATTAACTTTATAGCGTTCCACGGAACGGCCGTAAGCAAATTTCAGTGCCGCACGGTCGAATTTCCCAAGACCCACTGCATGTATGTAAGGTTCTGCCTGATAGTCCATCACAGAAACATAGGAGTAGTAGTTCATGGGTTTTATTTCAGGATCACGAGGTCCTATATATTCAACTTCTTCACCCGCGTTTGTTCTAAGATGGTTGTAGTCTTTAAGTTTTTCATAAATTTCGCGACCGAGTACAGAAAGTCTTGCAGCACGGGCTTTTCTGTAGTCTTCTCCTCCTCCGGGATAAGCGTCTTTAACTTCCTGTTCCGCTTCACGGACAATTTTATCAACTTCTCTTTTATAGGTAGGATAGTTGGATTCGTGAAAATAACCATCTTTATAGTTTGTTATGTCGGCGGAACTTACAAAGTTATGTCGGAGACCTATCGAGTGCCCCATCTCATGCTCAGCAACAGCTTTGAACATTAGAATTTCAAGATCTTCATAAACAGCTCTTGTGAGTCTGTCAATGTATTCCTGACCTTCTACACCTTCCTGACGAAGTTTCTGGGCTCTTTCTTTTACAAACTGGACAATGGCACCTTCAACAAAACTAAGTTCAAAATAACAGTTTTCACCTCTTGCAGCTTCGATCTCCATGGCTGTTTCAAAAATTTCTGTATCGGAGAAATCGTACTTGAGCATGTCAAGGCCTGTGTATATAACGGACATCATGTCTTCCATATCCTGGGTATAGTTGTTTCCTCCTACCCAAGGGAATATGGCTTGTTTAAGTGAAGGCGGAAGCATTCTGCTCTGCCATTTTGTTCCTTTTACAGATTTGAAATCAAAACGGTTCATGGGCTGCAGTTTTTTCAATGTTTCATCGCTGTTTTCAACGAAGTCTCTGTAGACTGTTGATTTTTTTCTGTATTTTTCAAAACCTTCAACACGGGAAGGATTCTTTTCAACTATTTCATTGTGATTATCAGCACCTGCTGAGCGAGCTTTGTACTCACCTGATGTTTCGTCAGGATTGTTTTTCCAGAGCTCATCAGGATATCCGGCATATTCAGGATCTATGTACTTTTCCCAGTCCCATGAATAGGGGTCGTCAGGATTGTCAATATTGTAAGTGATTTTGGCAAATTCAGCGGCACGGTTTGTGGCCCACTGAAGTACAGATCCGGCAATGTTTGAGCCTGCGGCAAGAGTCTGACCGGTTTCGGGATTGTGATTCCATTGAGAAACACCGAGAATACCGTATACAGTAGGTTCATCAACCCAGTTCAAGAGGGCACTTTTCATGTCGCCGTTTGAATATTTATATCTGAGTTTTGGTTTCCCGTTTTTACGAACTTCACATACTCTTTCTTCATTGAGTTTGCACGCGGCTTGGACCTCAACATAGTTTATGTCTTCTTTTGCTGAAGGTTCGACAGCTGCTATATCACTGCATGTTTCTCCTTCTTCAAGAATACGGCAGTCCCATCTGTCACCACGCCACTCACGCCTTCCGTAAGTTTCTTCGTACATCTCTTTCATCTGGGCATCATTTTTGATGCAGTTGTAGTAGTATGTTATTTTATTTTCATCGTAAACAGCTTCATCGTCGGGCACACAAATTCTGAGGGCATTTTCCGAAGAGCCGTTATCATCAAATTCTCCGTAGTTATGGTAGTCTTCGAGATGTTCGTTATCTCTCGCAGGGATGTAAGCTTCAACAGGATTGTAGGCAAAAACAACGATATCGTTTATATGTTTGTCCTCTTTCAAAGTTCCGTCCCAATTCTGAACCACGGTGTCTCTGTCTGGAACATTAAAGCATTTATCCATCCAGTTTGGATATTTCTCAGAAGAGCCGTCAGCAGATACATTTTCGTACCAAGCTTCGTCTCTTATGAGTTGTCCGTTGATCTCTTTAAAGAAATCGTTTTCATAAGTGTCAATATACCACTTTTCAAAATCTTTTGTGGTGCTTCCCGGATTCATGTAGGCAAAACGAGCACCGAGCATGGCATAATTATATTCTTTCGTAATAGCACAATCAGAAGCTATCATTCTTTTGGGTGTTTCGGGAGAGTAAGAAAAAACTACTTTCTGCTGTACAGCAACATCTTCAAGGCATTCGTTGTAAGCCGATGCCACATCGTCCGGTGCATTTTCAGAATTTTTGTAGCACTGAAAATTCCAGTCGGTTCCGACATTGCCGGATTCGAGAACATCGTTTTCAAATGTTTCATCACTTATTTTTCCCCAGGCTATATTGAAAATGTTAGCCATTTCGTAGTACATATCTTCCTTGTACCCATATTCCGGGTGATATCCCCTGAAGTTATGGGTGAAGAAGCCGAACTCTCTGAAAAGTTCATCGGGGAAGAGCATCGGTCTGAAACCATTTTCACGAGCACCTTTTTTCCAGAGCCAGGATTCTGTTTCACCGTCATAGGTTCTTTTTCCGTAAACATCACGGTTGACTTTTTTGAATACATGACGGTAATTAACACGCATAGGTTCCATTTTTATAAATTCATCTATGTCGTCCCAATTATAAACATTGGCCCAGTTGTTTATGGGGGTCAGATATTCCTGAGAGTTGAACTGGAACCACTCCACCTCTTTGCTGAAAGATTCTTTTCCGGTATTTTCAAGCATGTCCCGGTATTTTTTAGGTGGAATGAAGGAGCCGTCGTGAGCATAGAATTCAAAATCAGTTGCGGATGTGAGGCCGCTTCTATAATAAGGAGCACCTCCAAAAGCGGGAGTTTCACCGAGCCACATGTAAGTAAGCTGAAAATTGCTTACACCGCTCATACTCTGATCAATGACAAAGTAGTTCCTTTCGTTCCACGGCCTGTCGTGATTCGGATGGAGAACGGGAAGATCTTCACCAGTAGTGGGATTTTCCTGAGGGAGTATGTCAAAATGATCAAGTATTCTGTATGCCACAACAGGAGTTTCGTTTACCGAAGGTATCTCTTCGGTGTTAACGATTTCATGATTGTCGTGTACATTGTAACCGATGAGCCAGTTCTGGGTTATTTTCCACTTTACAATGGCCCCTTTACTTGATTCCCCTATGAACGCAAAGTCTGCGGTATAGGGAAGTTCTGTAATGGTCTGGCGATAGAAAAATTCGCCTTCAAACAATTTTTTGTCAAGAGCAAGAGTGGGAGTTTTGTCCACCGTAGCTCTTTCCTCCATACATGCCGATGTGATCGACACGATTGCAAGGAGTAGTGCAAAAACACTACTGATTCGTCTTAAATAATTCATCTAAAAACCTCCTAAAAAAATACAATTAAAAACTGTAGTTATAGCCTATGTTAGCGATAATATTTGTAAACTCGGGATCAAACGGATGCAGGTAACGGTCTCCGCCCTCGGAGTCTTTGTGACGATACATACGCCAATGTCCTGCAGTGTTCATGGACAGACCGAAGTTAAAACCCTTTATCCGGTAAGATATTCCCAGAGAATACTGAAGCATGAGTTTGTAATCTATGGAGTCGTACATTCCATCACTTATGTCATCTCTTTCATACGGAATGTTGTATGTATAAGTTATTCCTGCGTTGGCTGAAAAATCTTTGTACATTAAAGATCCCGAAAGAGAAAAACCCGTTGTATGTCCTGACTGAGTGTAAAAAGCAAAAAAACCGAGTTTGTCAACCCAGAAATCCTCTTTTGTCCAGCCGTAACTGTAAAATGGAGACAAGCTGGTGTTGAGGCTGAAACTTTTTCCGAGTTTGAATGTTCTCGAAACAGGAACAGCTGCATTTATTGTTGATCTGGATTGAGACGGTCCCGACCACATGAATCTGGAAGTGACAGGAAGTATGTATGTGAAAGAGGGAGCAAGCTTAATTTCCCAGGGAAGAGAAAAACCTCTGTTGAAAACAAAAGTAAGTGGCGAACCATCAAAATCCCACTTCTGGGATTCATCGGGATTTGTCTCATAGGTTCGTCCGTAATGAAGCGAATAAGCCATCCCGGCACGCATCTGGAAACCTACTTTAACCTTGGGAATAGTTGTGCCTGCGTTTACAATAAGAGCATAAGTCATTTTTGGACGGTCTTTTTTCATGTTATGAACAAAGCTGTTGTTTACACCGACATTTATGCCGATTTTGTCTTTTTTGTCTTCATCATCCTCATCTTCGTCCTCTTCATCTTCTTCCTTTGCAACAGAAACTTTAAGTTCCTTTTTTTCATCGGTGATGTCCGATACAGCACTGTCAGGTTCGGGGGGAGAAACTGTCGTGTCGTCCGGAACTTCTGTCTGCTCAGGTTTCGCTGCAGTTTCCGTTTCAGATTCAGTAGCAGATTCTTCCGCATCAGCTTCAGATTCAACAACTGATTCTTCGTCATCATCGATATCATCAGCTGTTTCTTCATTTTCAACATCGGCTGTCTCCACCAATTCATCCTCTTCAGCCGGATCTTCTTCTTCAGTCAGATCATCCTCTTCATCCGGTTCATCTGTCTCCTCTTCCAAAACCTCAGAAGAATCTTCTTCAGATGATGACAGTTCCTCTGTTTCTTCGTTTGACTCCTGAGCTCCCGCAGAAAACATAAAAGCAAGAGCAGTCATTAAGATACATAGTTTTATAAGGCTCAAATTAACCTCCTGTATACTGAGAATTTTATAACTCGAATTTCAAGCATTGCTAACATAATTCACCACATTTCGTTTGTCAATTTTTCTGCAACTTTAAGTTCAGCAAAATAAAAACCGTACTTTTTATAAAAGTTAAATCAATCAGTTATCCTTTTCAGCTATTCCGAGGAACATTTGCTTTTTTTGAAAAAATCAGTGGTTTTTACCACAGCAGAGCTTCCATTAAGAATGTTAAAATTCACATCTGCAGGGAGAGCATCCATAAATTGCTTCCCATATCTTTTTGTAACTATGCGTTTGTCCAGAATTGTTATAGTCCCGATATCTTTCCCTGAGCGTATAAGTCGTCCGACCCCCTGTTTCATTTTTAAAACAGCATTTGGAAGAGTGTAAAGCATAAAACCGCTTTTTCCTGTTTCTTCCTCAAGTTTTCTTATATATCTCTTAACAAAGGGGTGTCCGGGAAATCTGAAGGGCAGTCTTATTATTATCAGATTTCTGAGAGTGTCGCCTTTCATATCCATACCTTCCCAGAAAGTGTCGGTGGCAAGCAGAGAGGAAGTTATGTTTGTTCTGAAATCATCCACAATCATTCCTATGGAGCCGAAACCCTGGTTCAGGACAGGTAATTCCATATTTCGAAGTTCAGTGTAAGCTTGTTCTCTGTGTTTTATGGAAGTAAAGAGAAGTAAAGCACTTCCGCCTGAAGCCCTGATAAGTTCGCGTGAAATTTTTATGGAAGCTTCATCAAAATTTTTTGTATTGGGAAGAGGAAGATCACTTATGGCAAAAGCTTTGAGTTGTTCTGAAAAATTAAAACAGCCGGGGAGCATTACAAACTCTTTTTCCCTCTCACAGGCTGATATTCCGGATTCACGGGCAAAAAAATCAAAACCGGAAGATCTTTCCCGGCTTGTAGCGAGTGAGGCGGATGAAAAAATAACAGAATCTGTTTTTTCATAGAGATGTTCGGAAAGTATTTTCTGTATGGCAACAGGAGTTATTGTAAAAGCAAAGTTTTTACGCCCTTTTTTTTCCGCCCAGAAGACAGAATCCCCGATATCTTCATCGCTGAGAAATCTTTTGAAAAAGCGATAAACGGTTTCAATTTTGATGGAGGCACCTTTAATGTCAGTGAAAAGGGAGTATATAAAATCATCTTTTTTACTCCGTTCCCACGGATCTTCAACCACATGGTCTTTGAAGCGTACAATGAGTTTTTCGAGGTCTGTTGAAAGATTCTCAAGAGAGATCATCATTTTTTTTATTTTTTCGCCGAGCTCTTTTCGAAAAGATATTTCATCAAGTTCAAAAGTGTTTCCTGAATCTTCAAAGTTCTGTTTGAAAAAATCCTGTATTTCGGGCAAATAGAGATGTTTCATGGAAGCATTCAAAACAGATATGCTGTTCATTAGTTCTTCAATAAAGTTGGTGAAATCCCGGGACAATGAGGGGGCAATGTCGTAAAGTCCTGAAAGCAATCCGGAGTTTTTTTCCCGGTTGAAAATCCGCATCAGTGTAAATCTCACAGCATAAACAGACACTGTTTCGCCGAGAAAACTAACTGCACTTTTAAAAACATTATGAGCTTCATCCATAACAAGAATATCGTAAGCGGGAAGAAGGCCGCGTTCACCGTCGTTATCCATTTTTATTGAAATATCCGCCATGAGAAGATGGTGGTTTACAAGTATCAAAGAAGCAAAGTTCACTTTTCTGCGGGCTTTGAAAAAGAAACACTCCTCAAAGTAACGGCATCTTCCTCTTTCGCAGCTTGTTTCATCACAGCAGATCTCTCGCCACACTTTAATATCAACATCTGCATTGAGACTGGTTCTGCTGCCGTCATGGGGAAGTTCAATCCATTGGTCCAGAGAGTGTACAATTTTTTCTCTGTTTTCTCCTTCTCCAAAAGGAAGCAGCATGGAGCCGCTTCTGTAATTTTCATATCTTCTTTTGCAGATGTAATTACTCCGGCCTTTTAAGATGGCAACCGGAAGATCTTCACAGTCAAGAAGGCTTTGCAAAACAGGGATATCTTTCTCTTTCAGCTGTTCTTCGAGAGCTATTGTGGAAGTGGAAACAACAGCTTTTTTCCCTTTGTTGCTGATTATATAGAGCATAAGAGGTACCAGATAAGCAAAGCTTTTTCCGGTACCTGTTCCGGCTTCTACAGCAAGCAGTTTTTTGTTGTTGACAGCCTCCGCAATTTTTTTTGCCATTAAAAGCTGGGGCTTACGAAATTCAAAGCCTTTGAAAAAACTTGAGATGACACCTTCATGTCCGAAAATTTCATCAACATCTGATTCGGAAATCTTTTCAACGCCGGTTTCTTCGGAAGGGATCCACTTTACAACGGGAAGAATTTTTGTTACATCGTTGTCGACAATATAGGATCCCACACCATATTCAGCACCCTGTGAAGCCAGGGCCAAATCGGGATTGCTGGGTTTTATATTTCCGGAAGGATGATTGTGAATACATATATCGCCGGGGCGAGCAACAGACGAGACATTAACAACAGCGGTTTCGTGACCCATGGCCACTGCTCTGACATCACAGACAACACCATCGTCGTTTACCGACCCTACAAAAAGGACTTCATTTCCTTCGTTATTCCGGATATGATATTTTATAATCTCTATCGCTTCCGGAATAAAATAATCTGAAGGATCAAAACTCATTGCCGCTACTCCGGGGGAGTGAGGCTTCTGAAAATTTCAGACATTTCAGTTTATACGCTGTACCAGATCCTTGCCTGCTTTGAAAAAAGGAAGTCTTTTTGCAGGAATTTTAATCTTTTCACCTGTTTTCGGATTTCTGCCCTGATAAGAATCGTAATGTCTTATTGTGAAGCTTCCGAAGCCTCTTATCTCGATGCGTTCCTCTTTCATCATAGCACTGATTATAGCATCGATCATGAGGTTTACAAACTGTTCACTGTTTCTTTTCGACAACTCAGTTCTCTCGCTGATTTTGTTAATAAGATCTGATTTGTTCATCAACGCCTCCTTCTAAATAGCAAAGTTCTCAGTAATTTGTATTCATTATTGAATATTATTCAAGTATTTATCTCATTTTTTTTTATGTAACGAAAATGAGTAAAGAATTCCATGATCTGAAAGAAGATAAAAATTGTTATCTTCAACAGCTATGTTGCCGGAAACACCGCTATTTATTGACATGGAAAAAATCTCATTTTCAAGGTTTTTGTCGTATATTCTCACTCTTTTATCGTTTTCAAAAAAGAACGGAGAGCTGCCCGTTTCTGCAAAAACATAGAAATCATCAGCTTCGGCACATGTTCCGGTAAAATTTGAGGTTTTGAAGATCTCTCTTTTTTTTATTCCGCTGCTGTCATAAATTGCAACACCGCCTTCACCATATCCAATGATGGAAGATTCATCGAAAAGTTTCAAGTGTCTGTTTTTGAGTTCTCTGCGATCTATTTTCTCAAGATCCACAAGTACTCCACCCGATTCTCCGGTGGAAAAAACAATATTATCCCGAACAGATACGATTGAAAAAACATCGTGAAATTCTTTTCGACCACCTGTAAAAAGCATGTCGTGAACTTTTACCTTATAATAGGGAATGATTTTGTAGTCGTTTTTACCATCCGACTCAAGTTTAAAATAAACAATGAGACCGTCCGGAAATCCCGCCACTGTCATTTTGTCGGAAATAAAAGGGCGACTCTGTTTAATATAAGGCATATCACTTTCGGTGTAACTTGTGTAGGATTCTTTAGTTTCACCGGTTTTTTTATCAAACAGATAAAGAGAGTTGTTGTAAAGTCTGACAAAAAAACCGTCATCTGTAATCAACGGAGGTGAAACTGCGGGGTATTTTATCTTTGATAACCATAAGGTTGAATAATTTTCACTGTCAAGCAAAAGAATAGCGTCCGATGTAAAAACAAGAATCCCCTCATCTGTCACATAAGG
>JAWOGE010000323.1:0-3351 GCA_046497165.1 bacterium
CGGAGCTTATACCGGCGAAAAAAAGAAGAATAACAAGAAAAATGTATGAAGTAGCATTTCCTGTAAGAGTCATAAAAAAAGCAGTCAGTGCTGGTGCAACAATCACAAAATATCGAATAGAAATTTTATCAGCAATTATCCCTACAAAAGGATTTAGAAGTGACGGAAGACGAAGTACCACTGTGAGAGTCCCGGCTGCCGCATATGAAAGCTGAAGTTGTTTTATTATAATAGGAAGTACCGGTGCGAGAAATGATGTGTAAATATCATGCAGAAAATGAGCAATAGAAATGAGTATAACATTACCTGTATTAAACGGCTTGTTACTCTGTTTTTGTTTTGCCCGGATATTCAGATTCATCTGACCTCCATGAATCAAATATCACTGACAAAAAAAAAGTCAAGTAAGTTAATCCTGAATCGTTCGATTCTCTCATTTTGTTCTGCTGACTATATTTTTCAGTCTTGTAATGGCTGATGTGTGTATCTGACTGACTCTGCCGACGGAAATTTTGAGCACTTGTGCTATTTCTTTAAAATTAAGACTGTCATAGTAATAAAGCGACAGCATAAGTCGTTCCTGGAATTTAAGTTTGTCCATTGCAGAAATTATTTCATTCTGAATGTCCAGGTCAGACATGTTTTCTCCACCGTCGTCGTCTGTTCCGGGTATTTTTGAATCATAATCGTTTTCTTCTTCATTCTCACTTGAAAACCAGTTTTCAAGGCTGTAAAAATTTGCGGATTGAGTTTTACGAAGCTCCTCATACATCTCATCCGGGTCCATATCAAGTTCCTGAGCTACTTCGTAACCGCTGGGCTCTCTCGAAAGAGACATCCGGAGTTTATCAAAGGTATTTTGATAATCACGATAAAAATCTCTTGAAGCACGGGTCATGGTATCGTTTTTTCTGAGTTCGTCATAAACAGCGCCTCTGGCACGTTTAAGAAGGTAGTGACGAGCTTCTTCACGGTTTTTTGTATCAATTTTTGCAGCGGCATCAACAAGAGCGACCATGGCTATACTTGAAAGATCCTCTGCTGAAAAATCCGAATATATACGGTTTTTTATATGGACCGACATCTTTTTTATAATGGGAGCAAGCTCCAGAACAAGATCTTCGTCAATATTTCCACCTGCGTTTTTACAGTTTCGTCTGTATTGATTGAGGGCTGCCTTCTGAGTTACCACATCATCCTCTCTTAAATTTTTCACAAATCACTCTTGCAATAGCCGTGCCATATGTGAATAACTGATGTTCTTTATATTTAAAGTTTTGGCTCAGAACATATGAAATGTATATTTATCAATAGGTTTTATTAAAGACAATATGGGAATCAATTGTTTTTTGGTATTTATCAATCGAAAATCGAAAAATTCAGGTTAAATTTCTATTGTATCATCATAAGGAATTACAATAGCTTCGTATCCCTTTTGTTTTATTCCGTCGGCAAATTCCGTAGGTTTGGCTTTTATGACATCGAAAGTGTTGTAGTGCATGGGAATGTATGCCTTTGCTGAAAGCATATCAGCGGCGATGAGAGCATCCTTTATGTTCATTGTGAAATTTCCGCCTATGGGAAGTATCGCAATGTCAATATCATTGTATTTTCCGTATAACTCCATATCTCCGAAAAGCCCTGTGTCTCCGGCATGGTAAATGGTTTTGCCTTCAATGGTTATAAGAAATCCGCAGGGCATTCCTGTATATATGGGGCCGTTTTCTCCGGGAACAGCGGAACCGTGCTGAGCAGCTGTAAGTTTTACAGTGCCGAAATCAAAATCAAAAGATCCTCCTATATGCATGGGATGAATAGAAGCACCCCGTTCTTCACAGTAACCTGCAAGTTCAAAAGGAGCTATAACAGTTGCTTTGTTGTCTTTTGCAAGTTCAAGTGTATCTCCGATATGATCCTGATGACCGTGAGTAACGAGTATGTAGTCGGGGTTGAGTTCATCAGGACGAACTTCTGTTGAAGAGTTTCCACTTATAAAAGGATCTATCAACAGAACAAAATCTTCGGTTTTAATTTCAAATGCACTGTGACCGAAATAACGCAATTTCATAATGGCCTCCTTCTTGTCATTAACAAAATATATAAACTATCCTTTTTCAAGATAACTGAAATAAAAAGTTTAGTCAAGCGAAGATTGAAATGTTATCTGATTCGGTCAAATCCGAGCTGTAAAGATAGTAAGACCTTATTCACAGAAGGGTTTTTCAGGTTTCAAAGACAGAGTCGGATGGATGATGTGTTGCAATCTATAAAAGAAAAAAAGAAAAAAATTTTTAAAAACTTGAGATAGTACAGTTTTTTTATTACTATTTGTATCAGGCAAGTTATTTTTGTATCAACTTTATGACACGCGGGTTTATTTATGACGATAATAGGTATTGATCTCGGGACAACAAATTCATGTATGGCTTTTATGAATGAGGAGGGCAAACCCGTTATTATAACGGATATCGGTGGAAGAAGCACCATACCTTCAATTGTAAGCTTTTCTAAAGATAAAAACACAGGAGAAGTAGAAAAGTTGAGCGGACATTCTGCTTATCAGAAAATGCTTGTGAATACTGAAAATACAGTGACATGTGTAAAAAGACTCATTGGTCACAGTTACAAAAGTCCTGTAATAAATCAATTGCTCCCCACACTGCCTTTTAAATTAATTCCCAGAGAAAACAACGAAGGAATAGAGATTTATATTCCGGCTACGGATAAAAAATATACTCCTGAAGAGATATCTTCTTATATTCTCACTGAATTGAGAGCCACCGCTGAAAAGAAAATGGGAGAACCTGTTTCAAAAGCAGTTATTACTGTTCCCGCTTATTTTAACAACAAACAGCGACAGGCTACAAAAGATGCTGCTCTCATAGCCGGGCTTGATGTGATGAGAATAATTAACGAACCCACTGCGGCCGCCATGGCTTACGGATTTTCAAGAGAGGATGATGAAGAGAAATTACTTGCAATATTTGATTTCGGAGGAGGAACCTTTGACATTACCCTTATGGAAGTTACTGAAGGTATATTGAATGTAATTGCTACGGCAGGAAATACTTTTCTCGGAGGAGAAGATATCACCACAGCTCTTTTTGAACATCTCATAGGCGAACTTTCCATGAAGCATAATATACAGGATCTTGAAAACCCTGTTCTTTTTCAGCGTCTGCGAGATTATGCTGAAACAGCTAAAAAAGATCTTACCACTCAGAAAGAGATATCCATAGAAGTACCTTATATTACAAAAATAGGTGATGAACACATACATTTCAAGGCAACAGTGACAAGAGAACTTCTTGAAGAGCTCGCATCCCCTTTTGTAAACAAGGCGGTTGCAAC
>JAWOGE010000041.1:0-16154 GCA_046497165.1 bacterium
AAAACTGCTGACAATAAGACAGGTTTTGTAAAGAGGCAGGGAGATTCTTGGGAATATCGTGTTGTAGAGGAAAGAAACGAAAAAGAACAGATAGAAACTCTTTTTGATTCAATGAAAAAACAGATTCGTGCCGGTTATTTTGAATTGCCGAATGCACTCCCCCCCATGGAGGTGGAAAAATGAAAATAAAGATTTTAATTGTATTGCTTTTTCTTACTGTTTTTACCTCTTTTCTTCAGGGACGGACAGAAAAAAATGAAAATGGTACGCTCAAAATGGCTTACAAAAAAGAGTTTGCTTTTCTTGAAGCACAGAAAAGAAGTTTAAAGAAGAGGCTGGAAGAACTTAAAAAAGAAAGAGAAACAAAAGCAGAAGAAGCACAGAAAGAGATAGAAAATCTTCAGAACGAGTTCCTTTCTCTCACAATGAAAAGCGAAAAACTATCTGATATGCTTGTGGAAGCGGAGCGTTCAGCGGATATAACTCAGGAAGGGATCGATATTCTTGAAAACACCATTGATCAGGCCGGCAGCTCTTTGAAAAAATACGGTGTGACAATTCCCGAGGTTCAGGAAAATAAATCAGATATGGATAAAGTGCTTGAGAAAGCTTTTTTTTCAGCGGCACAGACCATAGAAGAACTTGGAGAACTGAGAACAAAAAAAGGGGAATATTTTTTAAGAGATGGCAGTGTTGCGGAGGGTTCAATTCTTGAAGTCGGGGGAATAGCTTCTTACGCAAAAGGTAAGCTCGGCAGTGGTCTTCTAACACCCGCAGGTGAAGGAAAAATGAAATTGTGGGATGTGTACGCTGAAGACACAGCGGAAAAACTTTTTGCCGGAGCAAATCTCGAAAAGTTGAAAATTTTTCTTTATGAATCAACTGAAACAGAAATAAGAGAAAAAGAGGACAAGACAGTTCTCGGAGTAATTCAAAGCGGCGGAGTTATAGCCTGGGTTATTGTTTTTATGGGGATAACAGCTCTGCTTTTCATTGTGCTGAGGATTCGCTTTCTGCACCGTGCTTCTGCAAATACCGGAAAACTGATGAAAAAAGTCGGACCTCTTATTGAAAAAGGAGAGATAAGTTCTGCTACCGAGTTATGTAGACAAAAGACCGGAGCCACTACAAGAGTGCTTGCCTCGACGCTCAGAAATCTTGAAGGATGTTGCGATGATCATGTTGAAGATGTTATCTCTGAAAGCATTTTACATGAAAACACACATCTTGACCGTTTCGGATCTATTATCCTTGTGTTTGCTGCCGTTGCACCTCTTATGGGACTTTTAGGTACTGTTACCGGAATGATATCTACATTTGATGTTATTACGGAATTCGGTACCGGAGATCCCAAAATGCTTAGCGGAGGTATAAGCGAAGCTCTTGTAACAACTGAACTGGGGCTGATTGTTGCCATACCTACGCTTTTCATAGGCAATCTTCTTTCAAATTGGGCTGAAAACATAAAAAGGGATATGGAGCAGGCTGCATTGCATGTTACAAATCTTTACGAAAAATATAAAATAGGAAAAAATTCAAAATGATTACAGATTTTATTCGTGAAGTGCTGGAATATCTGGGCAAAGGAGGATTTGTAATGCCGCCGCTTGCTCTGGGAACCTGTGTTCTGTGGTATGGTCTGGGATACAGATACAGCACATTGAAAAGAGGCAGCAAAAAAAGCGTGAGAATACTGGTTTCCCGCTACCGTAAAGATTATGACTCAAAACCGTGCGGGATCATAGATAAGGCTGTGGTAAAAGCGTTGGAAATTTTGAAAAACGGTGAATATTCTCTTTCGAACAGAATCGAAGATGCTTTTTCTGAAGTCAGAAATGAAATGACAAAATTTTCTCTTCTTGTAAAAATCATTGTAATGGTTTCACCTCTCATGGGACTTCTCGGAACAGTTACAGGTATGATAGAAACTTTTGATTCCCTTGGTGATATGTCGCTTTACAGTCAATCCGGAGGTATAGCAGGTGGTATTTCACAGGCTCTTTTTACTACTCAGATGGGATTGGCGGTTTCTGTTCCCGGACTTATCACAGGAAGAATTCTTGATAAAAAACAAAAAGAGATAGAAAGAGAACTTGAACAGATAAAAAAAATGGTAATTTGCATCCCTTCAGGAGGAGAAGAATGAAATTCAGAGAAAAAAAAGAGGAATCTCAGGGGATCGACATATCTCCGCTTATAGATATGGTTTTTATCTTGCTCATATTTTTCATGGTAAGTACAACTTTTCAAAAGGATATGAAAGTTGATATTGAAAGACCGGGAGCATCAAGTGCTAAAGCTGCTTCAACCAAGGCAATAAGAGTATTTATAGATCGCGGCGGGGAGGTGTTTATTGACGGTAATCCTGTCAGAACATGGGTAATCCAGAGCTATCTCAGAGATGCTTTTAAATCTGGTGCCTCAAAATCGGTTCTTGTTGTAACGGACCGGAGAATACCTTCTGAACTGCTTATAGAGGTGGTGGATCAATGTCGTCTTGCAGGAGCAAGTGATGTGGGTGTTGCAACTGATAAAACTTCGGGGTCTTAATGAATAGAAATAAGATAAAAAAACATTTGACCGCTTTTCTCTGGATGATTGTTGGATCCACTGTTGTGCTTTCCTCTGTTGTTATAATGAACAGCTTTGTGGAGGGCCCTCAGAAAGATGAAATTGAAAAAACCACTTATTTTGAGCCCGTTAAAGAAAAACCTAAAAAAAAACCTAAAATTGAAAAGAAAAAAAGAAGGAAGAAAAGGCGATCTGTTTCTTCAGCCAGAAAAACCCTGGCTCCTGATCTTTCGGGTATTTCAGGCGGGTTTGATTTTGGGTTGCCGGAATTTCAACCCGTGGATACCGGAGGAATATCGAAATCTGTTCTCGGTGAAATCAAAGATGTTGTAATGACACAGGAAAGTGTTGATGTAAAACCGGTTGCCGTTAACAGAGTTGCTGCAGAATATCCTAAAAGAGCAAGAGCAAGAGGAATTACAGGATATGTAGTTTTCAATATTCTGATTTCTAAAACAGGTGGTATTGAAAGATTGAAAATACTCGAATCAAACCCTTCCGGTGTTTTCGATGAAGTTGCAAAGGAAGCTGTTGAACAATGGCGTTTTGAACCTGCAAGATATCAGGGGAAAGCAGTGAAAGTATGGGCGAAGCAAAGAGTTTCATTTAAACTTGATTAGGAGAGCGGGATGATAAAAACGGCGATTATTGTTCTGAGCATGATCTTTTCTACATTAAATATTTTTGCAGAAAACAAAAAAACTGAAGAGATAGATCATGTAGCACTGGCGGCACTTCTCATAAGAGATTCTCATTATGACAGAGCAGAGCAGATACTCGATTCTTTAAATTTAGAGGAAATGGACGAAGAAACTTCTGAAAAGTTTGATTTTTCAAGGTTTTATACTTTAAAGGGGCTTATTTATCTTAAAAAGGATCTTTTTGTTGAAGCCGGGAAAAATTTTGAATTATCCATTGAGCACGGACAGGAAGATCCTGTGATATATCTCTATCTTGCTCAGTCGTGGTATGGTAGAAATGAATGGAGAAACACCATAGAATCCGTTGATAAAAGCGGTGAGACCGGCAAATCAGACCCTGCTGTTTTTTCTATGAAAGCTCAGTGTTACTGGAAGCTTGAAGAGAAAGAAAATGCATGGAAAACAATAAAAGAAGGGGAGTTGCTTTTTCCGGAATTTCATGATTTTTTAAGACAGAAGGTGTTCTATCTCATTGAACTTGAACTTTATCAGGAAGCAATAGAATTCGGAAAAGAGTATCTTTCTGAAAGTGAAGGAAATTTATCGGACTACATTGCAATAGGTTCAGCTTTGAGACGGGGATTACAACTTGAAGATGCTCTTGTTTTTCTTGAGTCTGCGAGATTGAGATATCCCGATGAAAAAAGAGTGGTTGTTGAACTTGCAAATACATATATTAAAAAAGACAGTCTTTTTGTTGCTGCGGATCTTTTTGAAAGAGCTTCTTTTATCACCCCGGAATTTTTTTACAAAGCAGCAGAACTTTATCGTATGACGGGAAGACACCACAGAGCACTTTCTCTGAATGCGGGAGTTGACGATCAGAAGTTGAAACTGAAGCAGAGATTGTCGATTCTCATTGACATGAAACAGTATGCCCCTGCACTTTCAATGCGACCTGCACTTTCCCGTCACGACATGCTGAGTGACGAAGATATAAGGTATGCAATTGCTTACTGTGCTTATATGTCCGGTGATTTTGAATCTGCGGAGAATGATCTCAGAAAATTGACAAGACCGGATCTTTTCAGAAGAGCGGCTGAAATCAGAAAAATGATGGAAAAATGTAATACCGATGGATGGGAGTGTTTCTGAAATGGGCATAACATACAGAATTTTTATTGCAGTGTATTTTATTTTATCGTTTACTGTAATAGATGCGGAAGGTCTTTTGAAACTGTTTGTATTTGAAGACGGGGTTCCGTCTGAAAATGTGGAGGTTCACATAAAAAATCATTCAGTTTTTCTTACAAACGAAGACGGTGCGGTTGAAGTTGAGTTGTTCGGTGGAAGACACAGTGTAAAGGTGCGTAAAGGTAAGAAAAATCTCGCCGTGATAAATTTCAGTGTTGTTCCGTCCGAAACAACTCAGATAATTGTTTCCACTTCAGAAGATAAAAAAAACGCAACTGTTGATATTGAACAGCCTGAACATAAGATATCTGAAAGCGGAAAAATAAAAACAGATGAAATAAAAGATCTGGAAACTGGAATTTTAAAGGGGAAAGTAATTTCTCTTGAAGACAGAGCTCCTGTTGAAAATGCAAGAGTTTTTATAAGAGGTTGGAATGAGAATACGAAAACAGACGATTCCGGATTTTTCAGAATTGAGATTCCTGAAGGAAAATGGGCCATATCTGTCATACATCCGCAATTTTCGACACAGACAAATGATGACATAGTTGTTGATGCTCATAAGGAGACGGTTACAAAAATTGAACTTACGCCGGCTTCCATAGAGCTGGAGGAGTTTGTGGTTTTGAAGCCTCATATTGAAGGTGGCATAGCTTCTCTGAGCGAAAACAGAAAAGAGAGCAGAGCTGTGGTTGATGTAATCGGTGCCGAACAGATGTCAAAGTCGGGTGACTCCGATGCCGCCGCAGCACTAAGAAGGGTAACGGGAATTACTGTGGTCGGCGGAAAATATGTATATGTAAGAGGGATGGGTGACAGATACAGTGCGTCTCTTTTGAACGGTGCATTCCTTCCCAGTCCTGAACCTGAAAACAGAATAGTACCTCTTGATCTTTTCCCTACCGGAGTTCTTGAAAATATGGAGATACAGAAAACTTTTTCTCCAGACATTCCCGCAGAGTTCGGTGGAGGAATGATAAAGCTAAAAACAAAGGGTGTCCCGGAAGAGTTCTTTTTTAATATCTCTTTTTCAACGGGTATTGACAGTGATACTTTTGGTGAAAAAATGAGTTCACAGGGTGGGAAAACAGACTGGCTCGGCATTGATGACGGTTCTCGGGCCCTGCCTGATTTGATAAAGGAAGAAACAGCCGGCGGAAAAAAGCTTGTGGAAAAATCAAAATATGACAAAGAGGGTTTTACTGCGGAAGATATACAGGAAATGGGTCGTTCCATGCCTAATTCCTGGAAAATCGGGAAGGAAACCACTCTCCCTTCCATGAGCGGTTCTTTTTCTCTCGGTGACAGGTTTAATTTTAATAAAAACAACTTCGGCTATATGCTCGGTGGTTCTTATTCGAAAAGTTCAGGCCTGGTTTCTGAAAAACTGACAAGAAATATTGTTTCAGGGACAGAAGGAAATCTTGTAATAAACGATGAATATAGTTTGAATTCGGCAAAAGACACGGTATTAATAAGCGGCATAGGTGGGTTGGGGCTTGAACTTGGAGACAATCACAAAATTTCTGCGACTTCACTTCTTGTAAGAATTACAGATGACAATATTATCGATTATTCTGGAAAATTCGGAGAAATAAGCGGTGACATAAGAGTGAGACAAACTCAATGGGTTGAAAGGATGCTCTTTTTTCAGCAAATAAAAGGAGAGCACAAAATCCCGTGGCTTTTTGACATAGGTTTTGACTGGTTTTATGCTTTCAGTAAAGCTGACAGAGATGAACCTGACAGAAGATTGACCATATATCAGCATAATAGTGATGATGATATCTGGAGTATAACTACTTTTGCAAGATCCAATGAAAGAGTTTACAGTCAGTTGAATGATATGAATCATAATCTCGGTGCAGATTTAACGATTCCTTTTAAATGGTGGAGCTCTCTTGAAAATAAAATAAAAACAGGATTTTCAATGCTTTTGAAAGACAGGAATGTTGATACAAGAAGATTTGCTTTTCAGAATGTTGGAAAAATGAGTTCCGAAGAAAGAGAGCTGCCTCCTGAAGAGTTCTTTGCAGAAGAAAACATCGCTCCCGGCAAGCTTTATCTCAATGAAACCACAAGGCCCACAGACAACTACAAAGCAAATCAAAAACTTTTTTCTTTTTACCTTATGACAGATCTTCAGATCATAGAATCACTTGTTTTGTCAGGAGGCTTGCGATATGAAGACAGTGATCAGTATGCAAAGACTTTTGAGCTTTATACTTCTGAACCATCTGAAATAACAGCACCTCTTCATACGAAAGATTTTATGCCTGCGTCAACATTAACCTGGGAGTTTTTAGAAGATATGCAACTCAGAGCAGGTTACGGGCTTACAGTCAACAGACCCGATCTGAGGGAACTTTCTCCGGCACTGTCAAGTAGTGTCGACGGAGGGACAGACACCATAGGCAATGAAAATTTAAAAAGAGCATTTATTCACAACTTTGATATCCGGGCTGAGTGGTATTTTTCCTCCATGGAAAGTATCAGCCTCGCTTTTTTTCACAAAGAGTTCAGGAATCCCATAGAGATGGTTTATATTACAGGTGCTGATCCTGTTAAAAGACCTGAAAATGCAAATGAGGCACAAAATACAGGAGTGGAATTTGAATTCCGAAAAAATTTTAATTTTATAACCAGTACACTGGAAGATCTTTATGTTGCAGGCAATTTTTCTTATATCAGATCAGAAGTTGATCTTGGCAACAAAGGGAAAAGACCGCTTCAGGGGCAGTCTCCGTGGATTATAAATTTTCAGCTGGGTTATGACAATACCGACATAGGGACCGCCGCAGCAATACTTTATAACGCCTACGGAAAAAGAATTTCAGAAATCGGCGGGGTTTCCAATCCCGATATATATGAACAGCCTTTTCACCAGCTTGATTTTGTAGTGAGTCAAAATCTGCCTCTTAATTTTTCAGTAAAATTCAGGACAAGAAATCTTTTGAACTTAAAATCGGAAAAATATATGGGAGATATCCTGAAGGAGTCTTATTTCAGAGGGAGAGATTTTTCTTTATCTGTGGGCTGGAAATATTGAAATTCCGGGTCATATGGAGAAACAATCAGTGTGCTAATTATTTGATGATAGTTAATTCTCTTCAAAGAAAATTTTGTGTATGTGTCTGAACTCTTCTTCAACTCTTATTATGAGTTTTTGAATGGCTGTGTCGTCGATTTTAAAGTATTCGGTATAATTCTCGTTGAGGGAGTAGCGCATGCTGTCTATTCCTGTTCCTTCTCCGGTCATCTGTGCTACGGTGTCCGCGAGATGAACACAGAAACAGTAGTTACGATACTCCTCTTCTCTGTCTGTGGGGGAGTGATGAAGAAGTATGACATATTGAAAAATTTCAGGAAGTTCCCAGTGTTTGCTGAGAAGATATCCTGCCTGAGTGTGATTCATGCCCACATATCGTTCTTCCAGGGAAAGAAAATCAGCATTGGGGTTTTCCTGTATTTCGGCAATAATATCTTCAACTCTGTTTTCAGATATGATATATGATGAGATTACAGATTTGCCGATGTCATGCAGTATGCCGCAGGTGAAAGCGGTTTCTTTTTTCAATTCGGTTTTACAGTAATCTGCTATCTGTCTCGAAGCGACGGCTGTTTTAAGGCTGTGTGCCCATAGAGATTCTTCGTTTTCAGCACAGTAGCCGCTGAGTTTTTTTCCGAACACCTCCTTTGCGGAACTTGACAGTGCAAGACTTTGTATCAGGCGGGTTCCAAGATAAGGGATCGCTTCCCGCACGGTTGTTATTTTTCTTGAAAGAGCAAAAGCAGCTGAATTGACTATTTTAAGTATTTTTGCAGTGAGAACATTATCGCGGGATACAATTTTCTCAACTTTTTCTACACTGTAGTTTTCGTCGCTCATCATCTGCAGAAGCAGTGTAGAACTGTGAGAAAGCAATGGAATTTTGGTTATTCTGTCCATTATTTCAGATTGTCTCGATGTCATATATATTTCTCCGCCATAGTTACAAAGTCCACGAACCGTAAATGGGATTAAAAAGGGTCAATATGCCGGTTTCAAGATTTATTGACAGGGATCTGCTCAGAGAGTTTCCTGTGTGTTGTGCAGTTATGCATAAATCGCATTTTTCAACAGCTTTTCTGACGGCATTGACATTGGATGCTCCTATGTTGAAAAAGGAGGACTTTTTTGACATTTCAGCACCGCCCGCAATGTAGACATCTATTCTGTCGGGATCTCTCTCTTCTTCAGATTCTTTGAAATTTTTCCAAAGCTGTGCTACTCCGGTATCGGCAAAATATCCGGGATGTTCTTTCGCTTTTAATTTGTTCACCGAGGAATCGGGAAGAGCCACATGAACCATTCCGCCATGACGGGTTTCTCTGTCGTAAATAACACATGCAACACATGATCCCAGTGCAAATGTTCTCAATATTGAATTTCCGCTGTCGCAAAAAACAAAATCACCTGTGGATACTATTTTTTCATCAGTTTCCATAACTCTCCGCCATGATTATTTGAGTTTCATAACAACAAGATTTTTTTCCCGGTTTATTTCATGAATTACAAGGGAAACTTTTTTCCCTGCGGGAACTATATTTTTCATTACACAACGCACCAGAAAACCGCTTATGTCGACAAGTGCCGTATGGTCATCCAGATACTCCGTTATTTCACCGTTTACGGTATCACCCTCTTTGAGGGATGAAAAAAAAGCCCTTCTTCTTTCCATATGTCCTTCAGGAGTCACCGGCCACCTCCCTTATTATCTGTGCCGAAAATCCTCTGTTATATAAAAAGCGTTTCTTTTTTTCTTCGGAATCGTGTGAAAGTTCTTCAAAAAGTTCTGCGGCCAGTTTTTTTTCCTCTTCAGAGGTGTAAGCAAATTCAAAAGCTTCTTTTTCGCAAATTTCGCCACCGGCTTTTTCTGAAACTTTCTTACGAAAATAAAAAAGGCCCCTTTTTTTTCTTTTAACTTCAGAAGCAAAGTGTTCCAATGCCCTTGTATCATCCAGATAACCTGTTCCTGTAAGTTCATCTGCGACAATATTCACAACGGATTCCGGATGTTTTTTTGAAAGTAGCTTCCTTTTGAGTTCAAGTGTGAAATGCTCTCTTCTTCCCAAAAGTTTTAGTGCTGTCTTCAGGCAAAGTCTTCTGTCTTTTTCAAAAGATTTTTCTGTGTTTTCAGCCATTTGTAAAGTTGCTCCACTCACTGTCGTCAGTTACAGTAACTCCTTTTATTTTCATTTTGAGGTCCTCGGGGTAGGTGGCATTTTTAAGTGCTTCCTTTTCTGTTATAAGGCGTTTTTTTAGAATAGAAAAAATTGACTGATCAAAAGTCTGCATTCCGTGAGTGTTTCTGCCTTTTCTGATTATCTCCGGAAGCTCTTTAAATCTCTGGGGATCAAGTATTATCTCTTTTACATATTCTGTTCCGAGAAGAATTTCAATTGCCGGTATTCGCCCGCGATTATCTCGCATTTTCAAAAGTCTTTGAGAAATTGAGGCGGCCATAACTGAACTGAGCTGCTGTCTTATCTGTTGTTGCTGGTGAGGCTGAAAAACGGAAATTATTCTGTTTATTGTTTCAGAAGCGTTCAGAGTGTGGAGAGTGCTTATTACCAGATGTCCGGTTTCTGCGGCAGTCAAAGCGATCTGAATGGTTTCTATGTCTCTCATTTCTCCAATCATTATAACATCGGGATCCTGTCTCAGGGATGAACGAAGAGCTTTTTTGAAACCTTTTGTGTCTGTTCCTATTTCTCTCTGATTTATAACCGAATTTTTATCTCTTATGAGAAATTCTATGGGATCTTCTATGGTTATGACATTGCAGGTTTTGTTTTCGTTTATATGTTTTATCATGGATGCCATGGTTGTGGATTTGCCGGAACCTGTGGCCCCCGTCACAAGAACAAGTCCTCTGGACATGAGAGATATTTTTTTAACTATGGGCGGTATATGAAGTTCATCAAGGCTTTTTATGTTGAAAGGTATCATTCTGAAAACTATTCCGGTTGATCCTCTCTGTCTGAAAACATTGATTCTGAAACGACCCACACCTGAAAGACTGTAGGAAAGATCCACCTCTTTTTCCTTTTGGAATTCAAGCTTCTCTTTTTCATCCAGAAGATTTGCCACTATATTGTCAATTTTGGCGGGATCTGTGCGTCCGAACTCGTCAACTTTTACAAGCTGTCCGTTTATTCTGAATACAGGAACAGAATATGCTTTTATATGAACATCTGATGCAGAAATTTTTGTTGCGAGCTGCAGCATTTCATTAAGGTCAGCAAGCCCTGTCATGATTCCTTTTTCTCCTTTTCCGAAGATTTTTCATCCGATGAATCTTTGTCCGGAAGTATGTCATGTTTTTTTCTTATCTTTTCAGCCAGCTCTTTGATGAGTTCAGGTTTTTCTCTAAGGAAGTCAACGGCCTTGTTCATTCCCTGCCCCATTTTTTCATCCCCGATGCTGTACCATGACCCGGCTTTTTCGATAAGTCCTTCTTTTTCCGCGATGTTTACGAGATCTGAAAGCCTGTCAATGCCTTTTCCGTAAATTAGATCAAAAACAGCTTCTCTGAACGGAGGGAACATTTTATTTTTTTTAACTTTGACACGAACCTGATTTCCGACAGGTTCCCCCTTCTCTTTTATTGTGGCTATTCTCCGGATATCAAGGCGAACAGAGGCATAAAATTTCAAAGCGTTTCCACCGGTTGTTGTTTCGGGGCTTCCGAACATGACTCCTATTTTCGATCTCAGCTGATTAATAAAGATAAGGCATGTTTTGGATTTGCTCACTGCCGCTGTGAGTTTTCTCAAGGCCTGAGACATAAGTCTGGCCTGAACACCTACCTGGCTGTCTCCCATTTCTCCCTCTATTTCGCTTCTCGGTACAAGGGCGGCAACTGAATCCACCACGAGTACATCGATGGCGTTGCTTCTCACAAGAGCTTCAGATATTTCAAGGGCTTGTTCCGCGTAATCAGGCTGAGAAACGAGTAACGAATCAACTTTTATTCCTAGTTTTTTTGCATAGTGCATATCGAAAGCATGTTCAGCATCAATAAAAGCGGCCGAACCGTTTCTTTTCTGTGCTTCGGCAATGGCATGAAGTGCAAGAGTTGTTTTTCCGGATGATTCAGGTCCGAAAATCTCAACTATGCGTCCGCGGGGATATCCTCCTATGCCGAGAGCGATGTCCATGCTGAGAGCTCCTGTGGGAATAGCCGGAATGTTGATGCTCTGATCCTCTCCGAGAATCATTATGGAGCCTTTACCGTATTGTTTTTCAATGTTTTTTATAACACTGTCCAGTACATCTTTTTTGGATCCTTTTTTCTTGGGCATGTTAAAACCTCCTGATGGCTGCCAGGCTGTCAGATTTTCTCTTTGAAAATCTCATAGGTCATTTTATCCATGACTATGGTGCGCCTGTATTTGTCAAGTACATTTTCTATGGTGACCAGTATATTGTCTTTTTTTATCTCTTCATCTGTTATTTCAGCTCCTTTGCTCAAGTCTTTGAGAACACCTTCTATCATTTTAGCTTTTTTAAATATTTTACGACCTTTTCTTGTGTTGAAAAATTCAAAATGTTTGTTTCTGCTGATTTTTCCATTTAAAACAAGGGAGAGTACAGATTCATCAGATTTTTCCAACAAGCTTGAAAGCGACTGTTCCATGTTTTCACCTTTTTTAATAATAAATCATACCTCTTTCTGTTTCCAGAAAATTTTTTCCTTTTGATTTGGAAAGATATACAGCACAGCTGCTTTTTTTATTTCCCGAAATTTTCACACCGTCACCTATGATAAGAAATGGACCGAGATTTTCAACACCGTTTATTTTAACATTATTTCCTATCATCAATGGAGAGTTGACCGGAAGTGCCGGAATCTGTACACTGTTTCCCATCACGACAACTCTTTTTTCATTGTCGCTCTCCGTAACAGAGTGATGTTTGAACTTTTTCATGGGATTGAAGTAACTCAGAGGTCCGTAATCAAGAATTTCAAAATTGCATTTGAGATAGTTTTCCGGTGTACCCATATCCCACCACTTGCCATCTATGAGAAATCCGTTTATGTGTTCGCGTTGCTTAATTAAAAGACAGTAAACTTCAGTAGTTATGGAAACAAAAACATCATTCGGTATATAATCGAGAATCTCAGGTTCCATGACATGGAGACCGGTGAATATCGCATTGTTTTCTTCGGGGGGGGAGAACAGGGAAGTATCGATGATTCTGGTTATGCGATTGTCCTTATCAACGGCAATCTGCGAAAAGGGGTTGTCGGAGCCCGCAGAAACAAGACCGAGAGTAACCTGAGCATCTCCGGTTTTGTGAAAATCGAGAATTGTCTGCAGGTCAAAGTCAAATATTGTATCGGCGTTAAGAACAATGAATGTTTCGTCCACAAGACCTTTAAGAGAGCCGATTGCTCCGCCGGTTCCCAGAATACCTTCCTCGTGAAGATATTTTATTTCTACATCCAGTTCAGAGCCGTCTCCGAGAGCACTCATGATTTTTTCGCCCTGATGGTGAAGATTTATGAAAATCTCTCTTATGCCGTAATGTCTCAGAAATCTTATATTGTATTCTATTACAGCGGTGTTAAGTACCGGAATAAGCGGTTTAGGGATGCGATCTGTTATAGGAGCCATTCTTTTTCCGTGACCTGCTGAGAGAATAAGAGCTTTCATGTTTTTTCACCTTTCTGTTCCAAAATTGAAAATTCAGGTATAAAAGGACTGTAAACTTCAATCAGCTCAATTTTTCCAAGTGAAGCAAGAGATTTTCTTACATATTTGAGAGAGGGCCTGACAAATTTCAGAAAACGGCTGTCTCCCCTGACCTGATTTATAAACATAAAACGACCGGCGTCCTTCATTTTTCTTTGAACAGTCTGAAGATGAAACTGCCTCTGAAAAACATTTTCATCTCTTATGATGTTTTGTGCCAGTTCGCTTTTTTCCCAGTAATATGACATAAGAGAAAAAAGTTCTTCATCGCTGAGAACCACATAGGAATCACGGAGAAGAGCAACCAGATCATAAACAACAGGAGCCATGAGAGCGTCCTGATAGTCTAAGAGATAGAATCTGTCTTCATTTGCCATTATGTTTTTCGACTGAAAATCCCTGTGTGAAAGCACAAAAGGTATGCTCTGAAGTTCCCGGATCATTTTTTTGAAAAGCGGTCTCACCTTTTCTCGGAGAGAGTGCCATGAAGGGTGATAAACTCTTTTTTCAACCATATATTCATGAAAGTGAAAATATTCATTCATAAACATTCCCGCACTGAAAGACCGTTTGTCTGCTTCAGATTTGCAATCGAGTCTCTTGCTTAACTTTTCCTGAAAATCAATAAGAAGATCCACAGCTTTTTTCATATGTCCGTATTTTTCTTCCGGCGAAGCCTGTATAAGAGAATACAGAGTCATGTCGCCGAGATCTTCTAAAATCATGGCACCTGAATCTGAATCTGCTACAAATATACGGGGGACTGCTATTTCCTGATTTTCAAGTGCAGAAGTCATGGAAAAAAAATCGTCAAACTGATTTCCGCGTCCAAACTCTTTGCTCGAAGTATCGGAGGATATCATCAGTATACAGGTTTCGCCACCTTCAAGAAAAATTCTAAAATATTGTCTTCCCGATGCATCTCCGGCCATGTGTTTTAGATTGTAATTTTTCCGGAGCCCTTTCCATGTATTTATGAGCTTAAAAGCTTTGAATTCTATTAAATCATTTTTTTTCATGTTTTTTTTATCTGTTCAAACAGTTCATTAATAACTATAACAAAATAAGGTATTAGGAAACTGTTCACCACAAGAAACGCAAAAGGAGATGTATCTGTAAAGATGTGAACAATTATAAGTGATGCAAAAACGACTAAACTGAAGAGAAACAGATGTATTCTGTATCCTCTTCCCATCCTGTAGCTTTCCATACATGCATCGATTGCAAATTTATCATTTGAAGCCACCTCAAAAAAACTGAACATAAAAAAGCTGAAAAACAGTACAGCCGGAAAAATAAAAACCGCAGATCCGAGAATAAGAAGAGGGAAAAGAAAAAGAGAAAGAAGGAATCCGTTTTTCACGAAAAACCAGAAGTTTTGCATCAGCATGCTTAAAATATCTTTATATTCATGATGTCGAAAATATCTGAAAGCAGAAACCAGCATAAGTACGGCAACTCCCTCAAATAAAACAGTGAAAGCTATTCCGCCGGGCATGGAATAAAAAAAGATAAAGAATGGAAAAGATACCATAAAACCGAAAGGCAGAAGTTTCCACACAAGAAAACGATATTGCAGCCATGCCTGCTCAAAAGCACTCGCAATGTCAAGCAATGTTTCATTTCCTTGTTGTTTTCTCATTACAAATTCCCTTCATTCTCTTCAGCAACAATTGTACATAAACAAGTCTGCGGGGTCAAATAATTTATCTTCAAATTCAAACAGGGTTTGAACGGTCGGAGCAAAAAACAACGATTCCACTTACACTTTGCTCGGGAACTATTTCACAGCTTTCAAGAAGTTTGATGTTTTCTCTTTCCGGTTTCAGCAGTTTGAAAATTTTTCTCTGTTCAGTAATATCGGGCCATGCAGGGAATCCCGGAGAATATCTTCTGGTTTTTTCGGTTCCGGCTCCTGCTTCGACACTGATCTTTCGATCCACAATACGGGCCAGTGTTTCTGCGGTTTCGTTAAAAAGCTGATTCATGAGAAAATAATCACTATAAAGATTTTCAGCCATGAGAGATTTTAAATACTCTGTAAGTTTTTCTGATCCTGAGGAAACAACAAAAATCCCGAAAATATCTTCTTCTCCAATATAGTCAAGAATGTTGACGGAAGGTTTTTCCCTTTTACGGGGAAAATTGAAACGGCTTTCTTTAAGTTTTGAATAACCGTATATTATGCGAGGATTAATTTTTTCTGTCGCAGCAGGTATCAGACGGTTGAATATTTTTAAACCTTCATCCTCATCTTTGATTTTCCATCGACTTTTAAAAAGAGTGTTTTTGTGGATGCTCCTTATTATTTCAGAAGGTTCCGGTTTGAAAATTTTTGTTTCCACAAAAGGTTTTTCAAAAGTTTTTGTTTTTCTGGAAACAATTTTTTTTTCTGTTTTTTTATGGAGGTTTGAACTCTCCTCAGATTTGATAACGGGGTTTTTTTCAGTGTGATTGCACATGAAAGATATGGCACGGAAAGCGTCCGGTGCATAAAAAACCTTTCCTTTGTAAATTGGTGCGAGTTTGTTTTCAACAAAAGAGTTTTCAAGTGCGGCTCCTCCGCATATGACGGGAATCGAAATCCCTTTGTGATTGAATGTTTTTACAACATCAATCATTTCAATAGTGGATTTAACAAGCAGGGCACTGAGACCAACAAAGTCCGGAGAGTGCTTTTTTACCATCTCCGCAAGATTTAAAGCTCCCACATCTATGCCTGCATCAATTACCTCATAACCGTTGCTTGACAGAATTATGGATGTGAGGTTTTTTCCGATGTCGTGGACATCGCCTTTTACAGTGGCAATGAGAAAAATAGATTTTTTTTGGCTATTCCTGTTTTTTATTGCAGGTTCAAGTATGGACACAGCATTTTTCATAACTTCGGCTGATTTCAAGACAAAGGGAAGTTGTAAGTCTCCGGAGCCGAAAAGCTTGCCGACTTTTTCCATAGCAGGAAGAAGAAAGTTTTTTATTATGAACAGAGGCTCGTATTTTTTCATA
>JAWOGE010000227.1:0-6564 GCA_046497165.1 bacterium
AACTTCAAAAAGGCTGTCGGAACTGAACATGGTTATGAGAGAAAACCAAAAATTGTCTCCATGTCCGAAATCTGTTTTCATGATATTGAAAAGCAGTGTAAAAATTACGATGACTATTGTGGAAAAAATTCCCAGAACCATAAACTGTTTTAAAAGCGATCCCTCTATGAGTCTTTTAAGTCTGTATACAAAAATTCTGAAAACTCGGCTTCGTTTGACATGCCGAAAACGGAGTATTCTGATTATTCGTGGAATTCGGAGAAGTCTCGCTGCGGAAGGACCGGAACCGGGAATAATAGTTCCGAGAAAGATATCCCAAGGAACAATGGCTGTCCAATCCAGCCACCATTCTTTGAAATAAGCTTTTTTGTTTCCGGGCCTTCCTTTTTTTCCGTAATTAAGAAAACGGAGAGAAAGCTCCAATGCGAAAACAGCTGAGAAAAAAAGATTGAGTTTGTTCAGGAGAGAATTTTCCTGAAAAAGAGAGGCGACAGCCACAACGGAGGATGTAACGACCAGAATTATTGTTACACGGTCGGTAAGAGGATGTTTGAAAAATTTGTCAAGTAGGAGAATGAGTTTTTTCCTGTCTATCTTTTTCAAAAAGATTGCCTCTAATCTTTAACCTGAAGATAAAATACAGATATTTTCTTTTCAGTCAATTTTGCTTGTTTACTCATATCTGCATCGTTCGATTCTGAATCAGAAGGTTTTTTCATTTTTCAATGAGAGAGTTGGACGATTCAGGTTATATTGATGTGTGAACTGAAGATTATGTCTTTGACAGCATGCTTATCTTCTTCAACTTGTTTTGTCAAGCGACAATTATTTTTCCCTTACTTCCCAGTCGATTATTGAGGTAATAAACTTGATTCGGTGGCCGGATTAGTGTATAATATGGCGATATGAAAGATGCAGAGGTTTTTATGCAGGGAGTTTTTTGGAGTTATATGAAAATGTCAAGCGACAATTACTTTTTCCCTCAACGACAACTAGATTTACCGGAAAGAAACGGACTGGCTATAGCTGATTTCATGGGTTTTATCCAAGATACTATAAAACACCTCGCGACAGGTGCACTCATCAGATGGTTTTCGCGTAAGATTGTGAAAGATTCCGACCTAAAAAAAGATAAGAAAAAGATCGGGGAACTACTTGAGGAACATGGAAATGTATAGAATCGAAGGCTTGTCCCCCACACCCTTCTACCAGCTGAACTTTATGATCCAGACAAAATGCCAGGATTAAGAGAAGCACACCACTCACTTGATCTTGCCGTTGAAAGATGTTATCGAAGCAAACCATTCACAAATGATGAGGGACGACTGAAATATCTTTTTAAGTTATATGAGGAGATGGTGAGGAAGGGGGATTAGGATCATGAAAAAGAATAAAGAGTTTTTTGAAAATCAAACTGGGTTAACAGGAGCAAAAATAAAAATTTTTAAAGAATATGTGGAAGGATATCTTCCAAAAATATTAATTCCATACAAAAAATGTTTCATTGCAGACTTCTTTAGTGGTCCTGGAAAAAATGGAGCTCAAAATGGAAGTCCTTTAATCTTAATTGATAGAATAAATTACATCTTAACATCTCCTCAGTTAACAAACAAAGAAGATCTAAAAATAGATATTCTTTTCAATGATTTTGAAGAGAAGCACATATCCAATTTAAAGTCTGAGATAGACAAAAAATCTTTCAATGAAAATATTGTTAATATATATATCACGAATAAAAGCTATGATTCTATATTAAACGCATTCATTACACAATTATCTAACAAAAAAGTTCATAAGTTTGTTTTTTTGGATCCTTATGCATATTCCGATGTTAAAGTCTCTAATCTTCAAAAATTAATAAAGCTGCAATGTATTGATATTTTATTGTTCACTCCCATCTTCCACTCATATCGTTTTGCGAATGCAAATTTTGCAGAGAATCACAAAACAAGAATGTTTGTGGAAGAATTTACAACAAGAGGAGTAGCTGATTATGAGGATGTTAATGACTATATTTTTTCAATAAAAGAGAAGCTAGAGCAGGAACTATCCACTAATTATGTGAGACCAGTTCTTCTTGATAATGGTAGCAACAAAAACGCACTATTTCTAATTACAACTCATCCTGCAGGTATGTCTTTAATGAATAAAGTGGTCTTAAATAATACTCAGGACGGCAATACGGTAGATATTAAAAACCAAAATCAAACATTTTTGTTTAATCTTTTTGAAACTACGGTTTTGTACAAAAACATGACAGATACTTTGGTAACAAAATTACAAGAGAAAGATCTGTCTAACGAAGAAATAGTTAAGTTGAGTATAGAAAGTCTTCTGCTCCCAAAACATGCTAAAAAGATAATTGTGGACCTTGCAAAAAACAATAGAATTAATGTTGTTAGCAGTAATGGAGAAGATGTTACTAATAAATCTGGAAAATGGAATATTGCTGAAAAAATTAATAAAACCACAATCTTCAAATGGGTAAATAATGAAAAAAACTAAAATAGAATGGACAGAACAAACTTGGAATCCTTCAGTTGGATGTACTAAAATTTCAGATGGCTGCAAATATTGTTATGCTGAGATTATGGCTAGAAGACTGGAAGCAATGAGTATGAAAGGTTATGAAAATGGTTTTGTCTTCAATATTATGGAAGAACGGCTATCACAACCACTTGAAGTAAAGCAACCTACAAAGTTTTTTGTTAATTCAATGAGTGATCTTTTCCACGAGGAAATGCCCTTTTCTTATGTTGATAAAATAATGGAAGTTATTAACAGCACTCCTCAACATGTATACCAAATTCTTACTAAAAGAGACTATATTCTTAAAGAATATTTTTCTACAAGAACTGTACCAGAGAATGTATGGTTGGGAGTAACCGTAGAAAGTCATAAATACCTCTCTAGGATCGATAATCTGAGAGAAATTAATGCGAAAATCAAGTTCTTATCAATGGAGCCTCTTTTGAGTGACATTAAAGAATTAAACCTTGATGGAATCGACTGGGTTATTGTAGGGGGAGAAAGCGGAACTCAAGCAAGACCCATGAATCCCGAATGGGCAATCAATGTAAAGAACCTATGCAAAAAACAAAAGACTGCATTTTTCTTTAAACAATGGGGAACTTGGGGAGCTGATGGTACAAAGAGAAACAAAAAGGTTAATGGAAGAATGTTGCAAGGAAAAATTTGGGATGAATATCCTGTTTTTATATAACTTAAAAAAAGAAGCAATAAAGACGATGAACTTTTCGTAACAAGAAAAGCTTTAATGCTTTAGGAGGAAAAAATGGCAGTTGATCACTTAAAAAAAGCAAATTTGACTTATGACGATTATAAAAAATGTAGCGTTGACAATCTGATAGAAAGACTTGATAAAAATCCAACAGGGCAAAAGTCCGATACATTAGTAACATTGGGTTATATCCTTGGAAAATACACTTCTATTTTTAAAGAAACAAATGAAAAGTTTGAAAAAAACTCTCAGACACAATCAAAGATTATGTGGTTTCAAGTTGTGGTTATGATTGCTCAAATAATTATCGCTGTAGTTGCAATTATTAAGTCCTGAAGGAGTAGTAAAAAGGGAGTTTATAAGGAGATCAAAAATAATGCCTGACATAATAAATGTAACCCACACCAACACCGGCAAAAATACAGGATACACACATGGGCGCACCCCAACGGATAAAAATCAAATTACCGTAGGGGCGGTCCCGTGTGGTCGCCCAGATTTGGTCCCGTGTGTCAACCCTTTATTATGTGTTGATAATGAACAAACAAATGGACAGACACATGGATCTGTCCCTACGAATGCAACAATGCGGGGATTCGGTGGTGAAATGCAGGATAAAAAGATAGACAGACCTTTTTCGTATCATCACGAAAATGGTTTAGACTTTGAATAGGTCATGGAGGATAATGTGACTTCAAATAAAACCCTGACAATCCGCAACTCTACTGCGGAATTTCTCATTTTCACCACACAAAAGGGAGAAAACACCATCCATGTCCGTGTTGAAGATGAAAATATATGGCTGACTCAAAAGTTAATCGCAAAGCTGTTTGGAGTTGAGACTCACACGGTGAACTATCACCTGAAGGAAATTTTTAAAAGCGATGAGTTAGAAGAAAATTCAGTTATTCGAAAATTTCGAATAACTGCAGAAGATGAAAAAACATATACGGTAAATCATTATAATCTTGAGGCAATTATCGCTGTTGGTTTTCGCATCAATTCCAAAGAAGCTGTAAATTTCAGGAGATGGGCAAACCAGGTGCTAAAAGATTTCGCACTTAAAGGATATGTTCTTGATGATGTGAGGCTTAAAAACGGAGCATATCTAAACAAGGAATATTTCAGAGATTTAATTCTTCAGATTCGTGATATACGCCAGAGTGAACGAAATTTTTATCAGCAGATAACAGACATTTATGCGACAGCTGTTGATTATGATCTCAAATCACCAACGACTAAAGAGTTTTTTGCGACTGTTCAAAATAAGATGCATTATGCTGTGCACGGAAACACTGCCGCTGAGCTCATTGTCAGTCGGGCTGGCCATGAAAAAGAATATATGGGGTTAACGAACTGGAAGCATGCACCTGATGGGAAAATTATTAAATCAGATGTGAGTATCGCAAAAAATTATCTTGGAGAAAAAGAGATAAAAGCACTGAACAGAATTGTCACCATGTATCTTGATTACGCAGAAGATCAGGCTGAAAAAGGTGTCCCGATGACCATGAGAGACTGGTCAGAAAAGCTGAATGCATTTTTAAAATTCAATGAAAAAGACATTCTTGAAAATGCAGGAAAAGTAACTGCAGAGATTGCAAAATCTTTTGCTGAGAGTGAATTTGAGAAATATAGACCAATTCAGGACAGGCTTTTTGAAAGTGATTTCGATAGAGAGATTAAAAAGCTACTTGAAAATGATAAAAAGAATGAATCCGGGGGTTAATATATACAGAATATTGTAAATGTGACCTACGCCCAAACTGAGTCAGAGGGGTCAAGGAGTCAGAGCAGTCAGAGGGGTCAGGAGCAGTCAGCAGTCAGAGGGGGCAGGATGGCATATTTATATAAAAACTTGCTTTTTTGTTGGACAACAGTGTACAGTGCCAATCCGGAGTTGCTGCAATATTGCACATTCGGGTTTCCGGGATATATATTGAAAATACTCGAACGCTATCCGACAGCAAGAAAATTGTGCAGAGCACGAGTGAAACGATTGACACGCATTCCCGGAGTACATGAGCAAAAGGCAAAAAAGATGATTGCCGCCGCAAAAACAAGTGTTGCGAGCATGCATGATGAACTGATAGAAGAGATGATTGTAAATTCGGCAAAGCAAATTCAAAAGATGTCTCAGCAGATTGATAAATCGGTCAGATCGCTTTTGAAAAACAATCGTCCCGCTGAGATAGATCTCCTCATGAGCATTCCCGGAATCGGTGAAAAAACAGCACTGGGGTTGTACATGGAAATCGGTCCTGTCCATCGTTTTGCCGACAGCAAGAAATTGGCTTCATATGCTGGCATTCACCCTGTCATCCGGGAAAGCGGTGACGGAAGAAAACGACCGAAAATGAGCAAACGAGGAAGAAAAGTACTGCGTTCCATACTGTTTTTTCCCGCCATGGTTGCCGTACAGCATGACGAACATATGAAAAAACACTATGAAAAACACCGGGCAAAAGGAAAAAGCAAACTGAGCGCGTACGGCATTATTATGCATAAACTCCTCAGAATAGCGTTCGGTGTTTTGAAAAGCGGCAAACCCTATGATGCTGCTATCGACAAAGAAAATAGCACAAAAAAACAGAAGAAAAACGGCGACAAACCAGTCGACACCCGTCGAAGATTTCAGGCAGCCACCTCGGAAGCACCGCTTTCCAAACATGCTATGAGAAAAAGAAGGCAGTCAGTGTCCCATAGCTTTGAAGCTAAAATTTTTGCGGGATCAAAGACTGCCGAAAATGAGAATATCGAAATTTTACAAACTGTCAACACAGAGGTGAAAAATGAAACAATTTCTTCTTGACTTTAAAGGGAATAACTGACCCCTTCTGACCTTATTGAGATAGTTGTAGTCCACATCGCGGATGTTTCCCTCCTCCGTTTTTTTGGTGATATTGCCGAAAATATCGTGTTCGGTTTCTATGCACCGTTGTGCATCGGAGTTGTCATTAAAATATTGACAATTCGAAGTGGGATTGCCGACATAGTCATAATCTGTTTCCTGAATTATTTCCCGGTATGTGTCCGGCCAGAATTCTGTTTCATCAAAATCAATAATATCCTGAAAGACGGTTTTTGTCAGATTGGAAAACACATCATATTCATATTCACGGATATATTCACAAGACCATTCGTTGTTGAAAAACAAGCTGTCCGGTGGTGTTTCCCCGGGAAAGTCCCAGGGAGTATACAAAACATCAGAATTGTATGTGCCACCCACACAGCCGAAACCGCTGAAAGCTACTCTTACCATACTGTCATAGATATACAGCGTTGCAACCACATCATCCGCTGTTGCAGCATCCGGTGTCGGT
>JAWOGE010000267.1:0-5767 GCA_046497165.1 bacterium
AAAATCACCCCAGACTTTGAAATAAATCCAGGTCAGAAGTCCTCCGGAAAACCTGAAGGATAAAGCTATGTCGTCTGTTTCGAGAGCAAAAAGTCCTGTTTTATGAATTTTTGGATCGTACATGCTGTCAAGTGAGATTCTTTGGATTATCGGTCTTAAGGGAAAAAGGAAAAAACGCATAAGAGTTGAAGGAAAAAGCATATCCCACATTTTCAAAGTACCGAGTTCCCTGAACATATCACCCATATAGCGGTGAAGAAAAGTTGTTCCGCTTCTCAGGTGTCCTATTAAAAAAACCGGAGCTCTTCTTTCCGGTGTACGGGAAGAAAAGAGTTCGTCAAATATCATGGTACAGCTTATGGAAAAAGATATAAAAACTCTGAAAAAGAAAAGTCCGGCATAACGCATTCGAAATCCAAAAACCCGCAACAAAATAAGAGTTGTCTTGAAATGCTCTTTTATACCCATTTATAAAGAATCCCACCCATGTAGTAGCCTGCTCCGAAACTTACCAGCATACCTTTTTTTCCATAAGTTTGTTTTGTTTTTCCTTTTTTAAAAAAATCATCCAGAACAACAAAAGCACTGGGACTGCTCAAATTTCCGTATTTACGAAACATTTTTTCAGAGGCTGAAATTTGCTTTTGGGAAAGCGAATACAAGCCTGTTTTTGTAAAAGAATTCAATATGGGCAGGCCGCCCTGATGTATGGACCACTCTTCTATATTTTTTGACTTAATCTCATGTTTTTCAAACATGGGTTCAATTACTCCTTCGCTGACAATACCGGGCATTTCACCGGACAACTTTCCTGAAAGAATAAAATCACCGTCCTCTATGGATATGAGATCTCCCGGAACATGATTAAGCAAAATATCCTCTATCTCCATGAGAGAGTTTTCAGGAAAAGAATCTTTCATGGACTCAGGAATAAGAAGGATTCCAACAGCACCGTCACCAAAAATAAGATTTGTCTTGAGAGAGTTTTTAAAATGCGGATTATGCGGATCTTTTATCTGTTTCATCAGCCAGGAACATTGATCAAAAACAAACACAACCGAGGCACGATCATATTTTAGACAGTATTCCCTTGCGGAATCAAGAGAATAAACCCCTGAAGCACATCCGTAAAATGCAATTTCCTGAGGTGGAATATCTGTTTTTATACCCGTGTGATTAACCAGTCTCGATGCAATATTGGGAATATTGTCAACAGGGCCGGCAACATTGTAAGAAACAGAAAGAAAACCTGTCTCATCAATAGAAACATTTTTCATGAGTCGTGATATTATTTTTCTGCCCCAGTTTTCCGCAGAATCCTCTTCGGAACAAAGCTCCATGTCAGGCAGTTTAGTTCCGTCCAGAACAGATGGACGATTTTCTATGCCTGTTCTTTTATCAGCAAGAGAGGCTATGCGGTGAGCACGACCATTTCCAGCGTTTTTCGGATAAAGAAGATCGACAACCTCTTCCGGCTTGTAAATATTTGGAAAAAGTGAAGTTGTATCTGCTATATAAACTTTTTTTGAACTCATAAAACCTCTTTCATGCAGACACTGAATTATAACAGATATCTGATTTTTTCAAGCTCGAACCATCAATGTAGATATACTTTACTTCAGAAAAGAAAGTTACTTCAGAACATAAAGTTTTCCGTCATAACTTCCTATAAAAAGCATATCTCCGGCAATATACGGAGAAGATAATATACCTCCCCTTGTCATAAATTTTTCCTGTTCAGCAGATTTTCTGTCAATACTGTAAACATGGCCATCCATACTTCCAACGAAAATTTTATCTCCCCATACGGCAGGAGAAGAGACAACCCAGTTTTCCGTAGAAGTTTCCCATATTTTTTCACCTGTTTCGGCATCAACTGCATAAACTTTTTTATCCTTGCTTCCGAAGTATAATGTCCCGTCGGCAATGGCCGGAGAAGACCATACAGATCCTTCCGTCTCAAAAACCCATATTTTTTCACCGGTTTTAATGTCAAGGGCATAAAGATTTTTATCTTTGCTCCCGAAATATACTTTACCGTTTTGAACCGCAGCAGTGGAATGGATACTGTCTTCTGCTTCAAATTTCCATTTTTCAGCCCCTGTCTCACAGTCCACAGCAAAAAAATGCCCGCCATAATTACCTATGTAAACTACAGAATCCTGAATTGCAGGAGAAGCCCCTATTCTGTTGTGTGATTCAAAAACCCATTTCTGCTCCCCGCTCTCAACATCAACAGCATAGAGATTTCCGTCCATACTGCCGAAATAAACAGTCCGGTTAAAAACAACAGGGGAAGATACCACATCACTTTCCGTTTCAAAAACCCATCTTTTTTCACCTGTATCTTTGTCCAGAGCATAAAGATTGTTATCATTGCTGCCGAAAAATACAAGTCCGAAAGATACTGCGGGAGAGGAGTCTATTTCATTTTCTGATTTAAAACTCCATATAATCTGCCTTGAATCCTTGTCCACAGCATAAAAATTATTATCTTTACTTCCGAAAAAGAGTGTGTTTTCCGACACCACGGGAGAGGACCATATTCTTCCTCCTGATTCAAGATGCCAGGCCTCTTTGAGTTGAAAATCCGTTGCACCATCACCATAAACACCCGTTCTGTTTATGGTACCTCTGAACAGCGAGACGGGAGAATCTTCGGGAAAAGTTTCCGTGTAATTATCATAATCAGAATTTTTCCAGAAATAGAAAATAAGTATCAAAATGAAAATAAGAACAACTATCATAAAAGGAAAAAATATTCTTTTCATAGGAAATCCTCCGTGGTATTTTGACCAGCATACTTAAGATTTTATACATCAATATAATTTTTGCAAGTTCAACATAGTTTCAACTGTCATCGGGCTATTTTTATTTTTATATCTTTGTGAGGCAAAACTTCTCCGAGAAAACGATTAAGTATTTCATCCTCGTCAAAATCATTGATATCTTTCATAAATCCTCCAGCCATATCTGCATGACCGCCTCCCGACCCCAAACCTTCGAGAACTTTCTGTATAATGTTGTTTGCACGAGCTTTTGCATTTGAACTTCTCACAGAAAAGTGAACACTTTCCTGTACACGGGTGCAGAGTGCAACAAATTCTATCTCTTCAAGGGTCAAAAGAAAATCGGAAAGAATTGCCAGAAGATTTTTATTTATTCCCTGCCCGAAATAACAAAACGCAAAATTGCCTCTGACATGAACATTATCTATAAGGTATCTGAACTGAGGAAGATCTTCTATGTTTAGATTGTTTCTGACAAGAGATCTGACAATTTCCATATCACTGACACCGTGAAGCATTGCAAAGGCTTCGATATCTTTTTCAGAAACATTTCTCATGAGATTGTGAGTGTCAAAGTTCACTCCTGTAAGCATTGCCGAAGCCACTGCTTTTGAAGGCTCCAGTTTTAAAGCTGCAAAATAACCGAAAATTATGGTTACACAGGCACCGTAGGAACTTCTTATGTCAGTAAAAGGGACATCTGTAGGAACCCCGCCTTCGTGATGATCTATTACAGCCACAACTCGGCCTCTTAATTCGGCAACATTGCTCTTTCCCTTTGAACCGTCCACTATTACAATGCTGTCCTCTTCTGTTATTTCATAGTTATAATGATGCCTTATGTCTATCTTAAAACTATCAATCATATTCTGCAGACTTTCTCTAAGTATCTCTCCATGATAGATCAGACGACTGTCGATATCGTTTTTTTCAAGTAGATACTGAAGAGCGTACGCCGAAGAAACAGCATCATGGTCCGGAAAATTATGAGTCTGTATGTAAACTTTCTGTTTCTTTTTCAGAAGAGAAATCAGTTTTTTGGCATTTACACGATCATTTTTCATATTCAACACCTCTATGAAAGTCGCGTCCGGTGGGAAATTGATAAACTCTCAGATAAAAATGTCCCGAAATGGCCATAAGGTGGTCAAAAATATCCGCCTGCAGACCTTCGTACTCCGTCCAGACAGTGGTTGCGGAAAAAGCATATATCTGAAGTGGAATCCCTTTTTCAGTGGGTTCCAATTGTCGCACCATGTGTATCATGTCCTGTCTTATGTCTGGATGAGATGATATATAAAGGTGAATATACATACGAAAAACACCGATATTTGTCAGACCCGAGCGGGTGGTATTTTTTTCCGGATTACTGTTTCTTTCTCTGATTTCCTCACGCTTTTTATCGATATAGGATTCTATTAAAGGAATTTTCTTCAGCTCATCAAGCTCTTTTTCCGAAAGAAATTTTATGTCTGACATATCTATTCTGAGAGATCTCGCTATTCTTCTGGCACCGGAATCAACCATGGAACGCCAGCTTGTGAAACTGTCTTCAAGAAACTTGTGGGTGGGAATCGAAGTTACGGTATTGTCCCAGTTGTGTATGTTTATGGAGTAAAGCCCCATATCAACTACATTCCCGTCTGCATTGTACTGAGGCATAGTTATCCAGTCGCCCTCCCTTATGGCTTTGGTACTTGTTAGTTTGAGTCCCGCCACAAAACTTAAAATGGTATCTTTGAATATGAGAAGAATAACTGCGGTCATAGCTCCTATACCGCTCAGCATCAAAACAGGATCACGACCTAGAAGAACCGATATTATAACCAGTAATCCGGCAAAATAGAGGAGAATAACTATGGATTGCAGAATACCTTTTATGGGTCGTTCTTTCGCTTTTGGAAAAAAGCGTTCGTATATTTCATTGAAAGCACTTATAATATCAGCAATCACAACCATAAGTATAGAAAGAATAAACGCATTCATCAATCTTTGAAGCATCGCTTCTCCCGCAGGAAAAAAAGATGAAGAATAATGGATGACAGCAGCCGGCATTATCCAGACAAGTTTTTCCAGCACCTTTTTTTCAAGAAGGATATCATCCCATTTGTTCTTGGAACGCTTTATGAAATAACAGGCAAGTCTCAGTAAAACTTTTTTTCCTATCAGATGAGCAAAAAAAGCAAAAATAAAAACAGCAAGAACTATTATGACAACCTCAACTGCAGGAGAAATATTAAGTAAAATTATAATGTAATCATAAATCTTTTCAAAAAAGCTCAGAACAACACCTCCTTTTAATTACTTATGTTTAATTGAAAAACGATAGAAAGCCACACATGCAAAAAAGTAAAGAAAAGCAGCCGTAACAAGAACAAAAGTGAATCCATAAACCATGGCAAGAAGAATGGACAGAATGGAACTTATAACAGAAGCCACGCCGTTTATAGCAAAAGCCCATGGAATAAAATCACTGTTTTTATCACCCACAAGCATCAATCCTGTGGGATAAAAAAGACCGAGACAGAATCCCAGGGGGAAAAGAAGAACAAAAGACACGAAAACACGAAAAGAAAAAGAGGAGTGAAGAAAATAATGGGTGACCCCTGGTATAATCAGAGCGTAGGACATTATAAGGAGCGGAATAAAAATCATCAGAAGTCCGTAAAGATTCCTCTCTCCGAGAAGAATGAGAATTTTTTTACTGAAAAGAGAACCTATGCCCGTAAAAAGCAAAAGAATCATTATTGTTATTGCTATGGCGTCGGCCGGATTGCCCAGAAAAAGAACAAACTGCTGAATTGTGGATATTTCTATGAACATAAAGCCCATTCCTATCATAAAGAAATATATTATCTGCAGTCCGGGAGAAAATGTTTTTCCTTTTTTTCTGAAAACAATAAGGGGAAGAAGAACAAGAAGAAAAGAAAAAATCAGAGCCTGCAAAAGAGAAAGGGTTAGAATTATAAGGCCTGTGG
>JAWOGE010000303.1:0-13655 GCA_046497165.1 bacterium
AACATTTTTTAAAACCTTCTATTCATGAGGAAACAGATTCTCCGGAAATACGGAAGGTGGTCAAAAAATGGGACTCCTTTGAAAAAGATGAAAAAAAACTGGAAGCGGCACTTGATTTTGTTCACAGACATATAAAAAATAAAACTTATGATCACATAAATTTGTCCGCAAAGGAAGTGCTGTTGAAAAAATCCGGTGACTGTACGGAGCATTCTACTCTTCTTTCAGCACTGTTGAAAGCTTCAGAAATACCGGTTAAGATGGTTTATGGTGTTGTTTTGGGAAAAAACAATAAATTTATGTTTCATAACTGGAATGAAGTTTACATTGACGGAAACTGGATTCCCGTTGACGCTACTTTTGGAAAAATTCCTGCAGATGCGGCCCGCATAGCTTTTGTTCGTTCAAACGGAGCAAGTTCTGAAAATGAAAAAGTGGCTTTTGCCGTACTTGGAATTTTGAATAATCTGTCAATTGAAGTAATATCTTATGAGTGAATTTGTTTTGTATAAAATTTTTTCAGGGAGAGCTCTCCGATGAAATCCCCTTTTTTTTGTTTTTTGATTTCTATTTTAATACTGTATCCCTGTTTCTCAATTTTTGCAGAAACAAATGAATCTGAAGATTTTCCGGAGTATTTTCCTTACAGTACTCAGGTTGCCGGAAGCGGCGGCGGTGGTATGCTTCCCACGGGTAGTGAGTATATGTTAAATCCTTCACTTGTTATGCTAAGAAGGTCTTTTACTGTTTCAGGAGCATATTTTTTTAAAAAATCCGGCTCGGTAACAATTTCAGACAGCAAGACATCAAAAGTCGGCGGCGGTATGGCTTACTCGGGACATGACGGTCTGAATTCCGTTAAGATGAATTTTGCTTTTCCTCTTTTCTCTTTTCTTTTCGGAGGCATAAGTTATAATCATTATACTGGAAACAGACATGATATTCAAAAGAAAGTTAACTATTGTCAGGTGGTTGATTTTGGAATATCCGCTTCTCTCGGTGGATATGTTCTGCTCGGTTTTGCTGTGTCGGATCTGCTTTCTTTTACCGGACCTTATCTCCCGGCTAAACTTAATTTCCAGGCAGAAATACCCATTGTCCGGGATATGTTGTCATTCAATACAGCTTTTGTTTTTCATCCTGAATATAAAAAAGAGTTTGGAGATAATCGGCGTGATTTTATGAATTTTACTGATGCCATGGCGGGTTTGGAGTTCAGATATAAAATTATTTCCATATCTACGGGGCTGTACAACTCCTCCTACAATCCGAAGTTCAATTTTGCGACAACTCTCAAAACTTTTTCAATGGGTTTCTTTGGAGAAAATGTCGGAGGAATTTATGGAGGTTACTATTTTAGAAAAGGTTTTCATTCTTTCAGTATAAATATTGTTTGGGATATAGATCTTAAAAATTGAATAAAATGGACATAAATAAAATCCGGTTTATAATTTAAGACATTGACAACAACCGCGGGGGAACAAATGAAAGACAGAAGAAAAAAAGAAGATCGTCGTTACGGTCATCAGGTTAAACTTCCCGAAGATGAAAGAGACAGAGATCGACGAAAAGGGGAAAGACGAACAAAAGAGCGTATCCCTGTGAAAATGTGGGTAAGAAAAAAAGAGGGTAGCGGAGACTATTTTCATCCCACCGCTAATCTGAGTACAAACGGAATGTATATATTGACTCCTGTTCCTCAGGAAAAAGGAACACTTATAAGGCTGGAATTTCAGCTTCCCGGAACAGAAAGTACTGTTGAGTGTGAGGCGGAGGTTGTAAACTCCAGATCCGAAAAGAATGATATGTTCGGTATAAGTGTCCAGTTTGTGGGAATAGCTCCTGAGGATCACAGAAAAGTTGTTGAAGCGGTTGATAATCTTATATGTGAAAACTGGTATGAAGGCAGGGACTGATTCAATGAAAGAGTGTTCTACGGATGTTCTTGTAATGGGAACAGGTCTTGCTGGATTGACGGCTTCCCTTATTCTTGCCGAAAAAGGGCATAGCGTAATAGCTGTAACCAAGGATAAACTTGAAATATCAAATAGTTGTGTTGCTCAGGGTGGGATTGCCAGTGTAATGAATCTGAGAGGAGATTCTTTCAGAAAACATGCTGAAGATACAATAAAGTGCGGGCATTATCTTAATGATGAGAAAGTTGTGAACTATTTTGTTTCTGAAGGTCCTGAGATGATTAAATATTATCAGAATATAGGCACCCATTTTTCTCGTCTTGAAAGCGGTGGACTGGATTTGGGAAAAGAGGGCGGACACTCCCGGAGGCGAATAATTCATTCAGGGGATATAACCGGGAGTGAAATGGTTAATTCGCTTAAAAAAGCTGTTATGGCGAACAGCTCAATATCCGTACTGGAAAACCATACAGCCGTTGACATAATAACCACAAAAAAATTCAAACTTGCCGAGCAAAATCACGCAATAGGTGCCTATGTTCTTTCAGATAAAGGGAAAATTCTCACAATAACTGCCAAGGCTGTCCTTATTTCAACAGGAGGTTGTGGAAGAGTTTACATATACTCTTCAAATCGGAATGTTACGAGCGGTGATGGTATAGCCATAGGTATGAGAGCGGGCATATCCACTGAAAATATGGAGATGGTGCAGTTTCACCCCACCATTCTTTATCATGAGAAAGAAACATCTTTTCTCATTTCCGAAGCTCTCAGGGGTGAGGGTGCTGTATTGAAGACACTTGACGGAAAAACTTTTATGGAGCATTATCATTCATTGAAATCACTGGCTCCCCGTGATATAGTGGCCCGTGCCATAGATTTTGAGCTTAAAAAAAGAGGAGACGATCATGTTCTTCTCGATGCTACTAACCTTGACGAAGATTTTTTGAAAAAAAGATTTCCGAATATATACCGGACATGTCTGAAATCGGGGATTGACATTACGAAGGATTGCATACCCGTAGTTCCCGCAGCACATTATACCTGTGGTGGTCTTAAATCCTCTCCTGACGGAAAAACTTCTGTTCAAGGTGTTTTTACTGCCGGTGAGGTGGCTCACACAGGATTTCACGGGGCCAACAGACTGGCCAGCAACTCCCTTTTGGAATCAGCTGTAATGGCTAAAAAAGTTTCAGAAAAAATTGATAACTATGTTAAAGTTAAAAGTTCAAAATTCTCTACTGTTAAGGTTCCAGAATGGGACGCTTCCGGTTTCAGTGACAGTGATGAAGCTGTTATAATTAAACAGAACTGGGAGGAAATCCGCCGTGTGATGTGGAATTATGTGGGCATTGTCAGGAGTGATAAAAGACTTGACAGAGCTCTCAAGCGGATTCATCTTATAAAACGGGAGATAAATGATTATTACTGGAATTTTAAAATAACGCGAGATTTACTTGAGCTCAGAAATTTGACACTCGTCGCGGAAGTTATTGTCAGAAGTGCACAGGCAAGAAAAGAGAGTCGTGGACTTCATTACAACATAGATTATCCCGATGAATATCATGAAGCTCAGAACACTCGTGTTTTTCCCGATGAAGTAATATGAAAGGACAGATTTATGATTAAAACATTTTCGATTTCTACAAAAAAGAGAAACGAAATGATTGATATTACGATGCAAATCAGGAACACCGTTAACGAATCCGAAGTGTCAGACGGAACAGCTTTTGTTTATGTTCCTCACACAACGGCAGCTGTTACAATAAACGAAAATGCAGATCCGGATGTGCCTTCAGACATGCTTGATTTTTTTAAGAAAAAGATACCGGTGGATTGCAATTTCAGCCATGCCGAGGGTAACAGCGATGCACACATAAAATCATCTCTTGTCGGTTGTGGAGAAATTATCATAGTAAAAGATTCTGCACCGATGCTCGGAAGATGGCAAGGTGTGTTTTTTTGTGAATTTGACGGTCCCAGGAATCGTTCATTTTTTGTCAGAGTTACATAATGTCTGATGAAAATGATAATCGGAACACTCTTTTTATAAATATGAGTCCATGGGAGGTTGAAAAACGATACCGGGAAAAATTTTTCTGGTATTCAGACCCTTTTAAAAAAACCTGTGCATCTGGTTTTATAGTTCCCGGTACTAAAGTTAAAAAAAATTTCCCTCTGCTTCTTCTTGTGGATCTTTTTTACTGTTGTGAAAAAGACCTGGATTGGATATTCAATTTGCAATCCGTATCAATTGTTTCCCGCCGGTGGAATCCTTTATGCAGCAAAGTGGCAACCCTTGCCCGGTCTATAGTTGCATCCCGGGACGGGAAAGAAACAGTGATAAAAAAAGATTATGAAATTTTATCGATCTGATTTACAAAGGAATATCAGTTTTCCTGTGAATTCTGTGGATTGGAGAGATATCCGAGAACGATCTCTTTGAGATTGGGATGACGACCTTTTTCGCCTGTATTTTCAACAAGATATTCACTTCCTTTTTTTCCTGTAAATGGCTTTTCTCCAAGCTCTTCTTTGGAAAGAAGTCTGTGTGATTCCTTGGCATTATCCACGGTGTTGCTGTAGATCATTTTTCCACCGGATATTATTGTAAAATCTGTTGCAACTTCTTCAAGTTCGTAAATTTCATGAGAAGATATAAGAACCGCTTTCCCCGGCTTTTCTGCATATTCTGATATGCGACGGGATATGAGCCCGCGAAAAACAGGGTCCAGATGCTGAACCGGTTCATCAAGAATTAAAACAGAAGCTCCTGAAAAAAGAGCAAGAAAGTTCATCACTATGGTTTTTTGTCCGCCGGAAAGCTCAGAAAGACGCTGTTTTCCTTTAAGACCGCTCTGAAGGATGTTCTTATAAAAACCCTTTCCGTCCCATGCAGGATAAAGAAGTTCGTACAGGTGCATATAATCAAAAATTGTAAAGTTTCTGACGGTGAGACGGTCTTCTGTTACCACGGCTACATTCTCTTTTACTCTGTCTGTGTCGGAGGAGTTGAAAACTGTTATATTTCCTCTGTCGGGAAGTATGTCTCCCCTGATTATCCGGAGAGCTGTTGTTTTTCCGGAGCCGTTGGGTCCCATTAAAGCATGGACTTCCCCTTCTTTTATATTTATGCCAAATCCGTTCAGAGCTTTTGCAGATCCAAAGGATTTATAAATGTTTTCAACTTTTATCATCGGGACATTCCTCCTTTTGAAAACATACGATATGAAAGACAGGTAAGAAAAACGCCGTATATAATCGGCATAACAGGATTGAAAATTTCCGTGCCGCTGCGGAGAGGATTGAAAAATTCAAAGGTTTCTCTGATACCCATAACGGAAGAGAGCGGAGTCAGAAGGTATATGGCTATTATAACGATGGCTGAAAGCCCTATCGAGGACAACCCTTTTCTTGCACCTGCGGTTGAAAGTCCAAAAAAGAAGAGTGTTGTAACTGCTGCGGTAATCAATCCGGTTTCGTCAGTTATAGTGGAATATATCCCGGAATAAGAGGTAGTGAAAACCGGCGTGTTTTTAAAAATCAGAGTGTGAAGAAGGGCGGAGGTCAAAGAAGTGAATAGACTGAGTCCCAGCGAAGAGAAAAAAACCGTGTTTTTTGTAAAAGGAAGGGAAGAGAATATTCTGCTTCTTCCGTTTTCAATATTTGCAGGTAGCGTTTTTGATACAAGTAAAACTATGAAAATCAGGCGTACAAACCCTGAAAAAACAGTCATAGCTGTAAAAAGCACGGCAAACAGAGTACCGTTTTCTTTAATCTCTCTGAAAAGAAACGCTTTTATCTGAGCTGGTTTCATTCCAGGCCTCCTCTATAAGAAGTTGAAGTGTATGCAGATTTATTGTTTTTTTCCGGGCTTCCTTAACCAGTGAGAAAACAGCCGGTTTTATTTTGGTATCAAAATTTTCAGAATCACTTATAAAATATCCTACTCCGTGTCTCGCAGTTAAAAACTTTTCTCTCTGGAGTCTTTCAAGAGCTTTTGATACAGTGTTTACATTGACTTCGAAGATCTCTTTAAGCTCTCTCACAGGCGGAAGTTTGTCGCCCTTGGAAAGTCTTCCCGACAAAACCGCTTTTTTGACAAGATTCATGATTTGAAGGTATGAAGGTATACCGCTGTGCTTGTCGACTCTTCCGAGAATTGTCAATGTGCCTCCACTTTTATGTTGTCTCCGATGGAAGTGAGGGTGCCGGTATTTTTTTCAGGAATCATAATAAGGGTTTCTGTTCCCAGACCTTCAGATCTGACAATGCGCTCTTCGGACCATTTGTCGATAAAGCGTATTTTGACCTCACCACCTATTCCGGAAATGGTAACAGCTGATGTTTTTTCCATTTCAGATTCCATTTTCATACCGGCACCCCGGAGGGTAAAAGTTTTAGATGATATTCTGTTTTTTATTTTCATTCCTATTCCGTGTATTACCGTATCATCTGTTTCCAGAGTTCCGTTGATATCCATGCCTGCTCCGTTTATTCTAAGAAGCTTTGACTTTATATCTCCGTTTATGCTCATACCGGTTCCCGACAATTCAAGTTTGTCAACGGCTGTGTTCATGGAACCTCGTATTTCTACTCCGTTTCCGTTGACAGAGATATTTTTGATTTTATTGGTATTCCCTATTTTTATATACGGTCGGGTGTTTTCTGTTGCTTCTGTTGAAAAAAACAGAGAGTCTGATTTTTCTGAAAGATGAACAGATGTTGAAAACATAATGTTTTCTTTTCCGGATTCAAAAACAACAAGAGCTCTATCGGCGATTATTTCAATCGTCTGTTTTGTATCAGTGGTGTTTTTAAGGTTTTCTGTAGGCAAAGAATCGAAATTTCCGGAACGGGAAACAGTTCTTGTTACAGAGATACCTTTTTTTAGAAGAAAATTCTGGACAATTTCACTCTTAAGTAGTAAAACAGCTGCAATAACTATAGAAACAAAAAATGCGGATATGAAAAAAAAGCTTTTTTTCATGAAAAAAAATCCGAATAGAATTAAAACTGCAACTGCGACGGCAAGTCTTATTTCAATAACAGGTATAAAAATACCCGAAATCAGAAGAATGAATATTAAAGCAGCAAAAGGAAAAAAAAGTAGGTTTCTGCTTTTCATTAAAAGCTCCTTCAGGATCAGTGTTCTATTTAACTATAACACCGGCACTCTTCAAGTCAATTTTTTTTATCAATAAATTACAAATTTGTAACAATGAGCGTGTTCCGAAAAGATCTTCGTCATGAAAAATCAGTTTGGCGAGCAGATTTTGTAGTTGTAAAGAAAGTTACCTTTCCGGGACGGGCTCAACTATTCTTGACAAAGTGATTTTTTTATATCAGAATAAGCTTGAATTTGATTCAATACCATATTGATGTGTTTTTTACAGAATCGGGAGAGTACAATGGAAGATTCCAAACAGCAGAGAAAAATGGCAATGATGATAGACGGTGATAACGCACAGCCTTCAATGCTTGATAAAATAATAGCAGAGGCTGCAAAATACGGCACTTTGACTATAAAAAGGATTTTTGGAGACTGGACTACTCAGAGGATGAGCGGCTGGAAAAACAAGCTTAACCACCATGCTGTTCAGCCGGTCCAGCAATTTATGTACACCGTCGGAAAAAATGCCACGGACAGTGCCATGATAATAGATGCCATGGATATCCTTCACGGCGGTCAGGTTGATGCTTTCTGCATTGTTTCATCTGACAGTGATTATACTCGTCTTGCCACAAGAATTCGTGAAGCCGGCATATTTGTTATGGGTGTAGGGGAGCAGAAAACTCCAAAACCTTTTGTGAATGCCTGTAATTTATTCATATACACAGAAAATCTTGAAGTTGATGACGATGATATGGATGAGGACAATAAAGGTAAAAAGGACAGCTCTTCTAAGAAAAAGGGAAAAAATTCTGTAAAAAAGAAAAGTGCCAATCCATTGCCTCTGGTTAAAAAGGCTTATTTTAAAGCATCCGGAGGAGACGACTGGATCCATTTGAGCCATCTGGGCAACTATATTCAGCAGTTGGATCCCAGTTTTGACCCACGAACTTACGGGCATAAAACTTTGACCCAGATAATAAAAAGTCTTTCTCCTCACTTTGAACTTCGTTTTCGTGAAAAAGATGGATGGACACATGTACTTACAAGACTGGCCCCCAAAGCTAAGAAATAGTTTGACGAACTTATTAGAAAGGAGTTTTTTAATGCAGATCAAAAAGTTTCTTGTTTTAATGTTTGTTTTTATTTTGTTTTCAACTGTAGCGGCAAATGAGACAGAGTCAATTTCGGAACAAGCCGCAGTATATCAATATACCGATATGACATCTTCAGCAGGTTTTCTTGCGGGATCCTTGAGCACGGCACCTCTATTGTCTCTTACAAGAGATAGAAAAGATATTCTTTATCTGCCGTCCATCATATCTGTTCTTGGAAAAGGTGAGGTCTATCTTGACAATCAGTCTTTCAACAATGCTTGGCCGGATAATGTAGGAACAATTATTCCCACGGCAGGAAGAAAACTGTTTTTTAATCTCTATCTTTTCAGACACAATAATGTTTTCAATGATCCTCAGAATTTGATCTCAGAGCTTGATCCTGCTGAATTTCCAGGAATATCCGACTCCACGAGTGATAATTTCATTGCACCGCTTATTCTTTTCGGAGGTGGAGGATTTGCTTATAATTTTGGAGGATTCCATCTCGGCATGGGGATGAAATACTATAGCAACGCCTTTAAAAACAAAACAACCAATGAAACAGCGGGAACAAAAGTGGACACAGGCAGCGACCATCTTTCCCAGAAGCTTGAATTCACCCCTTCCGTGACCATTCTCAGAGAAAAACTCTCCATGGATTTCGGTTTCAACTTCGCTTATCAGTGGATAAACAACACAATACACACTGAAAACAGAGGCTTCAGGTATGATTATACGGGTAACCCGGAGTTTTCCCTTTACGGTCGAGGAGATTATCAGATAACGGACTGGTCTGCTTTCACTGCTTCTTTTGCACTTGGATATATCCCTTTTGATTCAGGGGTGATAGATGTTTCCAACAATGAAAAAATCGGTAAGCGTGAATACGATGACATACTTTTTGATCTGCGTCTCGGAGTTAGAATAACCCCCATAGAAGATCTCGTGTCCACTACGGGTATTGCTTATCTCATGAAACATTCCAAACGCTTTGCCAAAGATGTTGTTGCTGATGACCTTTACTCTTCTGAAGAAAACATCGAGAATTTTCATACATTTTACATAACACAGATGATAGAATACCAGATGACAGATTGGTTCTCCATGAAAGCCGGAGTCGGGAAAACATTCCGTATTTCAAAATATGAAGACACTGAAAAAGTGGATCAGTCACAAAGCAGGACTGATAAAAGTGTTTCTCAAAGTCTGGACACCGTAGACGGATTCGGAAAATATTTAGGACTTGGTTTTCACTACAGAAATTTTCGACTGGATACTGTTGTTAATCTCGGATTGATAACAAAAGGTCCCTATATGATAACAGGCAACAATATGAATGACATGGCCTACATTGCCAATCTCAGTTATGACTGGTGATTTTATCGCCGATTTGCGTGTTTGAATTTCCTTGTGAAATCTGCGTAACATTTGAGCAAAACTTGATAGATTTTTATTTGTAAGTATAATTGCCCCCTTGTATGATGTGAAAAGGAGGGAGGACATATATGAATTCACAGCCTGTTACAAAAGAGGGTTATGTCAAACTGAAAGATGAGCTTAACTTACTTACAAAAGAGAAGCGTCCGAATATAATAGAGAAGATTGCTGAGGCTCGGAGTCACGGAGATTTAAGTGAAAATGCCGAGTATCATGCTGCCCGTGAGGAACAGGGGTTTCTGGAGGCGAGAATAAAATATCTTGAATCTGTACTTTCCAATTGTGAAGTTGTTAATCCGGAGGATTTCACCTACGAAGACCGTGTTCTTTTCGGTGCAACTGTGACAATATATGATGAGACAGATGACCGGGAGATAAAGTATCAGGTAGTTGGAGAGCCTGAAAGTGATATTGAAAAGGGAAAATTATCGGTTACTTCCCCCATAGGCAGAGCCATAATAGGCAAAGAGATGGGTGATCAGTGCCGCATTCAGACTCCTTCGGGTAAAAGAACAATTGAAATAATGGAAGTTGAATATATCTGAAAGTTCCAGAATCAGACTTTTTTCTTTTCTCAAGAGGGATATATGCTCTGTTGTTCCTCTGAAACGCACTCAGCTTAAAAAGATTCAGAAATTTGCAGGAGAGCGTGTCGGCGATGTTCTTTTGAAGCTGACACCTGAAAAATATGAAAAAAGAGTTCTTCTCACAGATGTTTCAAAGATGAGTCCCGATGAGAGAATAACCTGTGCGGGCAGAGTCTCCACCTGGAAAAAAGGGCAGGGGAGACGACCTTCCACGATGGTGGTGGAGCTGTCCGGAGGAAGAATCCATTGTGTCTTTTTCGGCAAAGTTGCTTTCAGTTATATGCGGACATTTCCAGAAGGTTCCGAAGTACTTGTTTCCGGAAAAGTTCGCCCGTCTTCTATTATTCCCTCTTTTGCTCATCCTGAAATCTACAGATATGATGAAAAATGGAAAAAACTTTTAAGCGGTATTGTGCCGGTTTATCCGTCCATAAAAGGTGTTTCCGCTCTTTTTATGCTCAGAACGGCAGCTGAAATATTGCGTCGGCTTAATGAGATAGAGGGTGACTGGGTACCTGTTTCGCTGACAGGTGAAATGAAATATGAAGATTTTACCACATCGTTGATAAGAACTCATTTTCCTGAAATATCCACAGATATTTCTCTGCTTAATTCATTCAGAACTTCTTTTCACAGGCGTATGGCAAGAGATAGAATATTCTTTTTTCATTACGGTCTGGAGTTGAACAAAAAGGAGAGCAGAGTTGAAAAAAGAAGAAAAATAAAAACAGGCGGTTCTCTTTCAAAAACCATGGAAAAAGAACTTCCTTTCAGTTTGACTGATGCTCAGAAACGCTCTTTGAAAGAGATACGAAAAGATCTTTCTTCGCCTTATCCCATGAACAGATTGCTTCAGGGGGATGTGGGAAGCGGAAAAACACTGGTAATGCTGTTTGCATCTCTTGATGTTGTTCAATCCGGTTATTCCGCTGTTATTATGGCACCCACAGAAATTCTTGCGGAACAGCATTTAAAAACCATACAAAAATTCCTTCCTGCCGAGGTTTCTGTTTCTATTCTCAAAGGCGGAATGAGTGGAAAGAAGAAAAAGAGAGCTCTTGAAGATGCCGGTGAAGCGGACATAATAGTCGGAACTCATGCACTTTATGAAAATCTTGATAAAATGAAAAAACTGGGACTTGTTATAATAGATGAGCAACATCGTTTCGGAGTAGCCCAGAGAATGGAGTTGATGAACAAAGCTGAAACTCCCGATGTGCTTGTTGTCAGTGCTACACCGATTCCCCGATCTCTTTCACTCACTTTATACGGAGGAGTGGATATTTCAGTAATAAACGAAATGCCTCCCGGAAGAAAGCCGGTAACAACTCGTTATGTCTCTGCTTTTCACAGAAATAAGGTCATCGATTATGTTGTTGAAATAGCAAAGAAAAAAAATAGAAAAGGTTATTGGATATGCCCTCTTGTGGAGGAGTCTGAATCCATTCAGTTAAGGGATGTGAACTCTGTTTACGAAGAGCTCAGAAAACTTTGCGGAGACAGAGTCGCACTTCTTCACGGTCGTATGAAAAACAGTGAAAAAAATAAAATAATAGAAAACCTCAGAGAAGGGCGTACAAACATTCTTGTTTCTACAATTGTTGTGGAGGTCGGTGTAGACATACCGGATGCTAGTTTTATGGTTGTTGAAAATGCTGAGAGATTCGGACTTGCCCAGCTTCATCAGCTCAGGGGCAGAGTGGGAAGAAGTGATATAAAATCTTTTGCCGCTTTCATAGCCGGTGACTCCATAGGAGAGAAAGCTGAAAAGCGTCTTGAGTTTATGGTCGGTAACAGGGACGGATTTCGTATAGCTGAATTTGATCTCAAACAACGAGGTCCGGGAGCTTTAACAGGGCTGGATCAGTCCGGTTTCAAAAATGACCCTGTATTTATTCTGACCGCAAGATACGGTGAAGAGGTTCAAAAAGCTAAGAATATGGCTGAAAAAGTATCTTTGCTTTCCGAAGATGAAAAAAAATGGATTCATCTTGTATATTCTGAATTTTTTTCTGAGGATGTCAGGAGATATTGTGTTGGCTAACAAGTTGTTGTATATTTTTTACTTCATTTTTATTGTAATAACTGTTTTTTCTGTCGCCTGTTCTCCCGAAGACGGATTGTGCAGGGCTGAAGAGGAGAGTGCATCTGGAAACAGTTTTTATTGCAGTGCAGCACAGGAACACTGGGGAGTATCTGTTTTTGACACGGTTTTTTCTTATGAAAACATAAGCTTGTTTCATGTCAGAACTGAACGCGATGTGGATTCTTCTGCTGAAGGTTACGGGAGAGAGCGTTTTAAAAAGTCGGACTATTTTCCTCATGAAATAAAGACGGGGCGTCTCAGTTGCTGTCGTTTTGGAACACTTAAAAATGATTCTGATTGTGATGAGTGGCTGGAGCTTCATTTTTCGGTAATATCTAATGCTTCAAAATTTTTGATTTCGAATATAAAAAATGGAAAAGTTTCCGCAGGCCCCGTATCTCCTCAGCATGTAAAAATAGTTTTTCCGGAAACAGGAACTTTTTCAGGAAAAATCATTGAAGATAACTTTGTGGAATTCCGTGATAAAACTATTGTGGATGACAAATCAGAAGTTTTGTATCATATCTATATTTTATCTCGAAAATAGTGATTGGCGGGTTAATTGATTTTTTTCAAACGCTTGCTGACGGCCTGCTGAGATATTCCCAAAAGAGCAGATGCAGCTGTCTGGTTGTTTCCGGTGCGCTGCATTGCTTCCATTATAAGCATGTTTTCTGCCTGTTTTAAAGTTGGAAGATGAGGAAACTGTCTGAAAAAATTATTATCGGAAATTGAATCCTCAGGTAAAGTGCTTGCAGTTTCGCTGAGTTTGTCCCTTATGAGTTTAACATCAAGTTTGTCATCTTCAGCTTTCCCCACAGCATCAAATATGATGGCTCTCAATTCCCTTATATTGCCGGGAAAGGAATAGTTTGCCAGATAACGATAAAATTCCGGAGGTATTTTATTTATTTTTTTTCTGAAAATTTTCTGAGCTTCTTTAATAAAAAATTCAGCAAGAAGAGGAATATCTTCAGTGCGTTTTTTCAATGCGGGAATATGTATGTGGTGAGTGGTCAGACGGTAGTATAGATCGAGACGAAAAGAAGATGATTTTATTAGTTCTTTTGTTTCTCTGTTGGTGGCTGCGATGATTTTTGCGTTGGAATATTTCGGTTTGTCTGATCCTATGGGATAGTACTCCCGTTCCTGAAGCAGACGGAGCAGTTTAACCTGTGAAGCGGGATGAAGTTCGCCTATTTCATCAAGGAAAAGCATACCGTTTTCTGCTTTGCGAATCAACCCCTCTCTTCTTGTCTTTGCGTCAGTGAAACTTCCCTCATAATGTCCAAAAAGGGTGTCGGAAAAAAGATTGTCATCAAGCCCTGCCAGATTTACCGGCACAAACTCTCCGCTTACTTCACTTGTTTCGTATACTGCCCGTGCAAAAACCTCTTTTCCCACACCGGTTTCTCCGGT
>JAWOGE010000304.1:0-4792 GCA_046497165.1 bacterium
GTTTTACAACTGACCGCATCACATCTGTTTTTTCCCAACTCCCTCCATCTCCCTCTTTCGCAAAGAGGGAGTGCAAAGAGAAAGGTGGCCGAAGCAGCACAGAGCTCAGATAGAGTTGTTCACTATACAATCCAGCAAATCCTCAAAATCCCGGCCAATCCGGATTCAGACAATTATCCGAAAAACCACAACCCTTGCAATTCGTAGCTGCGTAGCGTGCTACGCCGTTTGTTATTCAGAATGATTTCAGGGTTGTACGGTGAAACCGGCAATTCTAACCTGAATCGAACGATTCAGGTCTAATTGTCGTTGGACATTTTTGGGTTTTAAAAAATTTTCAGATTAGCTTTCATGTACGGTGTTCTTGTGAATCTGCTGCTATTTTGCATGTGCGAAACTTGTATTACCAATTAATAAACAGAAGATAAAAACCAATAGAAACCAGCATAAAGATGCATTTCAAGAGCTCTGTTGTATTTATTACCGGAAAAACGAAACTCACTTCGCATATAGAGCTGCCACCAGGGCAGTCTCCAGACAATATCAGCACCACCCTGAAAGGTAATTAAAGCTTTGCTGTAATCTTCAGCATTATAATCAGCGAGTTTTCTTTCATTTATGTAAAACTGTCTTCGGGATATTTTCACAACTGAAACTCCGGCACCCGCTGTTATGTGCGGAGAAATCGGATAGCCCGGAAAAACATTATAACGGAAAACCGGAATGATATTAATATGCCTGTAGTCCATATATTCAACTCCTTTTGAACCACCGGGCAAAACTGAATCGGAAGACATATCATCAATTTTTGTCCACGACAAAGAAACTCCCGAATCAAAATTGTCTGTAATCCCGTATAAAAAATTACCTGAAATACAGGGAGAGGCATAGATAAGTACCGTTTTTTCACGACTTGACCGATTCAGAGGGAAAAAACCTCCGCCTCCGATATCTGCGGCAAGTTCTCCTTCTTCAGCTTCGCTGTAAAAGAAAAACAACACTATAAAAAAATAAAACATCAGCTTAAAAAAACTCATACCTCTAATTGTAGTTAGATATATCGTGTAGTCAAGTTTTTATATTAATTTTGCAATAAAAGATATTAACTCCGCTGCCGGGACAAATATAAGCTGTGCCACAAGTGTTCCGATGAAGCGACTTCCCACCATGAGAACCACAAATTTTCTAAAACGGGCTTCGCTGTATTTACCGAGAACCACATCATCAGTTAAAGCGGAAAGAGAGGGATCTATAAACACAAACATTATTATTGTGGCTGTAAAATTAACCACAGAAGAAAGCATGCTCGATGTTGTGCGCAGCTCCGGAGAAAAATAACCTGCGTACAGAGCGGCGAGAACCCCCACTGAAAGAATTGCCACAGCTATGATATTGAGAAAAAGAATATGCAGAGGGATCCCTTTTAAAGATATGAACCTTGTAACATTGTCTCTCGAGGGAAATTTAACTCTGTCCTTTATCTGACTTATTCCTGATTTGGAAAAGGAGTGAAAAAGAAGTTTCGGAACAGATCTGTAAACACTGAAATCTTCAACCATTTTTGAAAAAATACGCTGAAAGGACGGAATCATTACAGCACCGGCCACAGTAGCCATTGCAGAAGCTATGAGAATAAAACGAAAAGGTGCTGTATCAGAAGGCAATCCATTTACAATATTGTTTTCAACGGTTTTTGCGAGAAGTGGTGCCTGCAGGGCGTTTGCAGACCTTGATATAAGAACCATTATGTTAAATAAAGCAAAGGAGACAGCTATACGGCCGGTACGAATTCCTACAATGCGAACAGAATAGGAAAGAGTGCTCACAAAATGAATTATAAAAGTAAGCAGTGCTGCGGCTATGAATTGATTACTCATTAACACCTCAATATTTTTCCGAGACAATTATACAATTTTTTTGAGAGATATCAATTTGTTGAAAAATTGAATTATTTAGAACTATTTTATTGTTCAAAAATATCGGCAACATACATCTTTTTCTGTTTACTTTTTGAAATGTTATGTTATAATTTCTTAGAATTATACTGGGTAATAATAAATGACAAAAAACGAAAAAGATTTATTGTCAGGGTTACTAAAAAGCGGAAGTTACGGAGCCAGTACAAAAATAAGAACGCTGAGAAATCTTTTCAACGAAGAACTTGTAAGTTGTTCTTCTGAAAAAGTATTTAAAGTTGCCGAAAAACTCATGTCTTCAGAACAGTACGAACTTTTCCGAAAAGAGTACAGCAACCTTTTAAAAAAGAAGATTGAAAACTGATTCCATAAAAAGGGGAACAGTGGCTCCTGACAATTTTATTTTATTTTTTCGCCCTGTTTTTTCGTTACAAAAATAACAGCTTTTGCAGAACATTTTGTTATGAGTCTGTTATGAATCAATTCATTTATTTATGGAATTGCTACGATTAAAGCTTTTTTTTTAACTTTGTTCTGATATCTTATGAAATGAGATGTTTTTGCATGTGACCAGAAAAGTCGGATGTGGAATTTTATGAGTACGAAGACTGTTATTTATAACAACTTAACAATTGAATTGAAACCTTGATGCTGATATTTATTTTTACTGAAGATGACAATCTATATAATATCCTGAAGCAGGAAACTGAAAAGTTTTCAATGGAGCTTCACCGCATAAAAGATAATCAGGACATTAATGATATCTTTATGTCCAGATTTGTAAAAGACGGTGTGCTTTTTGTCGACGAACAGATTTCCGCATCTAAAGAGACTTACGATATCTCCATACGCATGAGACGCAATTTTTCAGAAGGAAATTTTTTGACTGTTCTTATGACCGAATGCGAAAGTGCTGTTGACATGGCGGCAACCATTGAATACTACCAGTTTGACGATTTTCTCATAAAACCCTTTCCTCCTCGGTGTTTCATTGCAAAAATCCGTGCTATCTCAAGAGTAAAAGAAAGATTTCTTAACAAGAACAAACATAAATCCCTTAAATGCGGACCCATGACTCTTGATCCCGACACTTTAAAAATCATAGGTGGTAAAGAGGAGGTCGAGCTTACTAAAAATCAGTTTGATGTACTTTATTCTCTGGCCTCCAACATCGGTCGTACCATGTCTCGTTCAGAAATAATAAAATCCATAAGAGGCGATAATTATTCAGTAATCCAAAAAGTTGTAGATGTCGAAGTTTCACGGATACGAAAAAAACTTCCTGAAAATTTATGTAAAATAAAAACAGTTCGTCGTGTGGGATACCGGTTTGAAATAATCAAAAAAGACGATTGATCTGCATAATTTCACAAAGACCGTAAAATAGACAGTACAAGGATTTATTGGTTCCGTCGTGATTTTTGACGATTGATACTTTCTCGTTACCTTCGATCTCATATGTAACTTTTTCTTAAGTGTTTTTTACTTGATTTTTCTCTGTGGACTGGTACATTAGTTTCAGGAATAAAACAAGAGAGAATGCACTTAATTATGGTTAAGTTGAATTATTTCAAAATCTTCTTTGAATTATTCAAAAATTTTCAAGTTTCAATATTTGAAACATTCATACCTTCTGAACTCGTATGGGAGCATATCTCCGAATTCACATACCTTTCTGTAAAGGCACACCTCGGAGGGGATTTTATCACAGCTCGTGCTTCTGTTTCAATACTTTGTATACTTTCAAGTCTCGGCAAAGAAAAATTATCTGAAAAAGATCAGAAAATTTTATTTTTTGAATTAAAAAAATCTAAAAAATATATCTCTGAACAGAAGATTTCCATTTCAGAAGCCATGGCATATTTTGAAGAGCTTGTGAAAAGATTTCATCTGTATCCGGAAAACTCTTTTGATGAAAAGAGCAAAAGCTGTATTATGGAGGATACTCAGCTTCGGGATGATTATTATCTCAGATTTCTTGAAGTTGCTTCTGAAAAAGCTCTTACCATAAAATCCATGCTTCAGGTTTGCGGTAACATGGACAACCTGAAACTTCTTGATGACATAGGCGGAACACTTCATACTTTTAAATCCGATTGCGGTTTTCTGGGTTATAAAGAACCCGAGATGCTGGCTCATAAAATGGAGTTGTTTATAAATCGACTTAAAAAATCAGAAAGTATAAGCAATTTTGATTCTTTCGTAAAAATGCTTTCCGCTCTTGCTTCTCTCTTATCAAGATCATGCAGAAAAAACAAAGAGGGGAAAATTGTTTACGCTCAAATATATATGGATGCTATTGATGCTCTTATACCCGGAGAAAAGGAGGAAGCTGTTTCTGCTCCTTACGAAGACGAAAGTTATTATAAAAGATCAGCTTGTAAAGAGGTTGATTCTGAAAACAAAGTTTTAAGCTCCTGGATTTCCGGCCTGAACCGTTACACCTATCAACTGGCCGGTGAAACAAAAAAGAATCTTTCGGTTAAAACAGAAATAAACATACTACCCCATGAAGATTTTCCGGTTCATAAGCTGGATGAATCCGTTCTTCATATAATAAGGAATGCCGTTGTTCACGGAATAGAAAAATCTGAAGAAAGAGTTCGTAAAAGAAAAAAACCCTTAGGCATCATAGAAATTTCCCTGAGAAAGAAAAACAATTTTTACGAATTTTCAGTAAAAGATGACGGGGGTGGATTTTCTCCTGATATAATAGAAGAGTGTGCTTTGGATTTGAAAATAACGGAAAAAAAGACAAAAACTTTTGTTTTAAATCATAAAAAACCTCTGGAACAAAATAAAAAAAGTGAATTCCCTTTACTTTCAGGACAAGGACAAGGTCTTCTGACTGCAAACAATCATATCAAATCCATAGG
>JAWOGE010000342.1:0-2897 GCA_046497165.1 bacterium
CCACAATTGCGAAATAACAAGTCCCGCTTCAATGGTTTTTCCCAACCCGACTTCATCGGCAAGCATCACACCGGGAGAAAACGGTGAACGCAGGGCAAACAAAGCCGCCTCAACCTGATGCGGATTCAAATCAACCGTCGCATTCATTATAGACTGTGACAGTTTTTCAAGTCCGGGGCCTCCCTTTTTAGTAATGTGGTGTGCAAAATATTTTGCGTGATAACCGGTTATTGCCATATATGAAAGCTACTCCCGACATGCTACTTATTACACAGGGTATACTTTACAAAATTAACCGACGATATTCAATTTTTATAAAATATTTTGACCTGAATCGTTCAATTTATATAAAGCTTGCATTAATAGTGAAAAGAACATATACTTTTATAAGCATTGATAATTTTAATAATTTCTATGATCTTTATATGCTAAGGAGAGGTGTTATGAATAGCAATTTCCCCATAGTGGGTATAGGTGCTTCAGCAGGTGGACTTGAAGCACTGGAGCTTTTTTTTGAAAACATGCCTGAAAAAAGCGGAATGGCCTTTGTTGTCATTCAACATCTTGATCCGGATCATAAAGGTATTCTTCCTGAACTTTTACAGCGTATCACTCCTATGAAAGTGTTTCTGGCAGAAGATAGCCAAAGGGTAATACCGAACTCCGTTTTTGTTATTCCTTCCAAAAAGAGCATGTCAATCCTCAACGGGAAATTACATTTGTTTGATCCAGTGGAATCAAGAGGACAACGGCTTCCGATAGATATTTTTTTTCGTTCTCTGGCTGATGACCGGCAGGAAAACAGCATAGGAATTATTCTTTCCGGAATGGGATCAGATGGTAGTCTGGGACTCAGATCCATTAAGGAAAAAAACGGTATTGTCGCTGTACAGGAACCTGCTACTGCCAAATTTGACAGTATGCCTGCCGGTGCGATAGAAAATGTTGTGGCTGATATTGTGTCACCGGTTGAAGAACTGCCGGAAAAATTAATTGCTTTCCTTAAACATGTCCCGGCAGCTAAAACAGATATAAAATTAGACAATAAAAACAAAAATGATCTTGAAAAGGTAATAATTCTGCTTCGCGATCATTGCGGGCATGATTTTTCTTTTTATAAGAAAAACTCTTTGCTTCGGAGAATTGAAAGACGCAAAGGAATTCATCAGATAGACAAATTTTCTCACTATGTCCGTTTTTTGCAGGAAAACCCCAAAGAGATTGAAATCCTGTTCAGAGAGCTTCTTATTGGCGTGACAAGTTTCTTCCGCAACAAAGATGTCTGGAAAAAACTGGAAGAAAAGGTTCTGCCCGATCTGATGAATAAACTTCCTGATGGCTACATAGTCCGAGCTTGGGTAACAGCATGTTCCACCGGCGAAGAAGCATATTCTCTGGCTATAATTTTTAAAGAAGTTTTGCAGAAACTTAAAAAACACAAAAACCTTTCACTCCAGATATTTGCCACTGATCTTGACAGTGAAGCAATTGAAATCGCGAGAAAAGGACTGTTCCCATCTAACATTGCAGTTGATGTTTCACCTGATCGTTTAAACCGTTTTTTTACCGTTGACGGCGAAGGATACCGTGTAAATTCATCATTACGGGAAATGGTTGTATTCGCTTCTCAGAATGTAATCAAAGACCCTCCTTTTACCAAGCTTGATATAGTTACATGCAGAAACATGTTGATATATATGGAAACAAATCTGCAGAAAAAACTGATGTCGCTGTTCAACTATAGTCTTAATAAAGGGGGACTTATGGTGCTCGGTGTCGCTGAAACCCATGGGAACGAAAATAGAAATTTTGTCGATATCGATGCAAAACTTAAAATTTTTAAGAAAATAGGGAAAGCAAAAGCAACTGAATTTGTAGATTTTCCAACCGCTTTTTCCCGCAAAAAACAGTGTGCAACTAAAAAAACACAACAAATTAAAGTTGAAAACAGCGTTCAGGCACTTGCTGAACAGACTTTGCTTCAGCGATTCGCCCCTGCAAGTGTAATGGTTAACGAAAAAGGTGACATTCTCTACATTACCGGAAAAACAGGAAAATATCTTGAGCCGGTTGCAGGAAAAGCAAACTGGAACATTCATGTCATGGCTCGTCCGGGATTGCAAACCAAACTGCCCGGTGCTTTTCGAAGAGCAAAGAAGTCATTTGATCCCGTTACATTGCAAAATATTAAAATCGGAACGAACGGAGGAACCCAATTCGTGGATGTCACCGTTCAACGGATTGAAGCACCTGAGCTGTCAAAATGTCTTATACTGCTTGTGTTTAATGATGTTGCGGTAACCATTCAAAACGAAAAAAACTCTTTAAAAACAAATGTCAGGAAATCATCAGGCCGCCAGAAAGAACTTGAAATACAGCTTCAACGCAGCAATGAAAGCCGGAGAAGTATAACTGAAGAGATGCAAACCTCTCAGGAAGAGCTGAGATCAACCAATGAAGAGCTTCAGTCCACAAACGAAGAACTTCAGTCCACAAACGAAGAGCTGACAACATCCAAAGAAGAGATGCAGAGTTTAAACGAAGAGCTGCAGACAGTCAACGCAGAACTTCAAAGTAAAGTAACAGATTTTATTCAGGCCGATAACGATATGAAAAACCTTCTTAACAGCACTGAAATTGCAACACTTTTTCTGGACAGGGAATTGAATATCCGGAGATTTACGGATAGTGTGGTAAAAATATTTAAACTGAGAAACTCAGATGCCGGAAGACCTTTCACAGATCTTGTTTCAAATTTGCAGTACCCTGAATTTGAGGATCATACAAGAATGGTGCTCAAGAATCTTTCATCAATTGAAACTGCGGTTACAACAACAGACAACCGGTGGTTCAATGTAAGAATTATGCCGTACAGGACAGTTGATGATAGAATTGAC
>JAWOGE010000347.1:0-3204 GCA_046497165.1 bacterium
CAGAAAAAGAGTTTTAACTTTCATAAAAAAGGACTCTCCCCCGGCCAAAGTCTGCAAATTTTCCGGGAATGATCCCGGCACGGCAATTTTCAAGATTACGGAAAAAGACCTGAAACTCTTTGCACATTTTTCGCTTACCGAAACCTTCAATGACCGCTATGGTTATGTCTGGTGAAGTTTTGTCCGTTGTGCGTGAAGCCATATCTATAATACGGGATGCTGAAATCCCGGCACATATAATTCCGGCGGCAGCTGCATTTTTGAAAAAATCGATGTCCGTTTTCCATACGGTATCTTCTACAATCACAATACGATTTTTAAGACGGTCTCTTTTCATACCTTTATTATAGTAAATAACTGGTGCAGAAACAAATTCTCCCACACAAGCCACAGCGGGCAGAACAGTTCCGGAGGTTTCAATGGTAATACCGTACATGCTGACTTTTATGACCGACCCCCTTATTTTTGCTTTCAATACTTGTCGATTTGAAAAATCAGCAAGAAAAATCAGTCCGGTATTTTCTGATATATGTTTTACAATGCCCGATTTGCCTGCTTTTATATGTTTCTTTCCTAAATTAAAAAAAAGAGGTATTTCAAAAAGAGTGTCTTCTTCATTTATTATCTCATCGTTTTTTTTTCTGTTTATTTTACCTATTTCGTATTTTCCGGCAGCGTCAAGATACTTGGAAAAATCAATACATTTGAATTTAATGGATTGTGGTGCCGTTGCAATAACGGTGTCCTCAGAAACTTCATCTCCCTTTTTTACTTCGAGGAGAGTGTTCGGTGGAAAATTAATAAACACTTCTATTTTTTGTTCTTCTCTTATGAGGTTCATAGCGGTAGTTCCGTTTTCATTTGTTATCTACTATAACAGTTGCTTTTTCGGCAAAAAAATCAATTTTCTCTGAAAATTCACTTTTTGTAACAGCGTAAAACATTCCTGATCTCATAGCTTCAACGGTAATGTCCCCTTTAAGAGAAAAAACCTGCTCGCTTCCCTTTTTGACTGAATATTCGAGCTCTGTTTCAGAATCTTTTATTTTAACATCAATGGGGCCGGATATCCCCGGAGAGGGGAGCGGTCTTATTATGTATCCTATGGTGCGAACTGTTTTCATAAGGGAACGAATCATATCTCTGGAGGGGTTTTTCTGAGTATTGAAAATGGCTCCCGCATGACACATTGCGTCGGTTTTGTCGAGGATTATTTTTAAACTTTTTCGTATGTTTATATTTCTGGCAACAGTTTTAACGATACTTTCATCAGAAATATCGTATGTTTTAGAAGGAATAGTAAGTATCAGCTCATCAAAAAACGGGGAGGGCTCATGGTTGTCCGTTTCGCCGAAAACAACAGACCCTAAATCGTTTTTGTTTTTCTTAAGTTTTCGAGATCTGTTACTTATAAAAAAGCGGTTGGTTATGTTTCGGAAAAAATAGTTAAAAATCTTTCCGTCAGTTTCTTTTGATGTTTCGAAAGTGCCTCGGTCAGCGTTGAAAATGCGGTTAATGAGAGTATCGGCATCTCTACCGGCTGTGTTTTTAAAAAATCGCAATATATCTTCCCCTGAAGGTGTGAAAAAACGATTTCTGAACACGGGTTGCTTTTTTTTGAGCCATGAGCCGGATATAAATGCAGAAGAGCCGCTCAAACGACAGATCACTATGTTTTTCATGTAGATTTCAGATAGTTTAGCAACGGCTTTAGAGATGTTGTTTTCCGAAAATAAAAAACTTTGTCTTGATTTTTCAGAGAAATTTTTAAGACAAAAAAGTGTGTAAATATCCATGATTTTATTGTGTACCTGTCTATATCTGTCCGGTCCCTCGTCGATATGGGCGTAATAGTAGTCTTTTTGAGAAACAAGTTGCCTGTTCAGCCAGGAATCGGGCTCTTTTTTTCCTGCAAAAATTATCACAGTTTCGGGCGAAATGTTTTTTTTGTAAAAAAGAACTGTTTCCATTATTGCTGAATAATTTCTGGATGTTTCAGAGTCTTCTCCAGATGCGACCATAATGTGTAAAGGTTTTTTTTCCAAAAGGATGCCGAGAAGTGATTCAACGGAAGAGACATCTGAAGAGTAAGCCCCTAAAATAATAACTGGAGTGTCGTATACTGCTTTGACAGCATGTTCAAGAGAGATTTCACTGGTGGGGCCTGCTATAAACACCGGCATAGGTTCAGTTCGATCATGGGAGATGATATATGAAAGTTTGCCATCTTTTTTTTCATAATCTATTTCCACATCTTCAGGTGTAAGATTATTTGCGGCTTTGAGCACCTCTTGTTCAGAAAAACAAAATAAAGCTCCGGAGTCTTTGAAATCAGTGCTATAAACGCCACCTTTTTTTTTCAACGACAGAAGAGATATTCCCCGACGACTGATAATAAAAGAATACAAATCAATTCTCTTTAATTTTATTTTTGAAAAAAAGCTGAGCTTCTCTGCTGTTGAAAAGCAATTTTATTGCCCGGATGTTTTTACTTTCAGCAAAACATGAGGCAAGGGGAGTAGAGATATCATATAAATAAGAAAACAGGTCAGGCATATGAGAAACAAGGTCGGTTAAAAAAAGAGCAGGTGAAGAGAGCCTTTTTTTTCTGACAAAATCGGCTAAATCCTGTATTTTTTTTAATTCAGATGAGTTTGTCATATGTCATCATCAAAAAAGATAGGTTCTTTTTCGCGTATAAATCTGTTTATTAATTCAAGTATATCGTCAGATACATCTGTGAACTCAAGCCCCATTCCCGGTTCTATGTTTTCAGAAAGAAAAGGACTGTCTTCCCTAATCCAGGCAACTTTTGTTTTAAGACGGACATCGTTGCCCTTTATATGAAGTCTTATTTCAAACTCAGTTCCTATGGGAAAAATTTGCCGAGTTGCTACGAAAAGGCCACCTTTACTTATATCTTCAGTCATCCCACGAAAAAAATTATGAGAACCGGAGACAGTAACCTCGAGCTCTGCGGAAACCCTTGTGGCACTCCTTTTATTGGTATCGAAAACTACACCTTCAAGACTTTTCTTTTTATCAGACATTCAGTAACTCCGATCAGCGTACAATTCTAAATTCTACACGACGATTTTTGGCTCGGCCTCTTTTGGTTCTGTTTGATGCCACGGGGCTGGTTTCACCGAACCCTTTTGCTTCCAGCTTTTTAGAAGAGACGCCTTCTTTTACAAGAAATGTAAC
>JAWOGE010000008.1:0-3027 GCA_046497165.1 bacterium
CCCGGTTTTGGTGCAAGGGGATTGTGCTGAATGGTCATGCCGGTGTCTGTCCGTTCTCTGAATATCTGTTTCATGGGGTCTTTTTGTTTGTGAAACGGATTGAACATAAAAGAGCCGGGGCCTGTTTTTATGTCGGGATCATTGACAACCGGTCCGCCGTATACGCTCATGCGATCTTCATCGGTGAGTTCCTGTTTCAGCATCTTTTTCAAAATTGAGGAGATGAGGAGGTTTTTAACCTTCATCAGTATACTCCAAAAAACAGTGGGGCCAGAGCACTTATGCCGACAAATGAAGCAAAAAAGAGCAGGTGTTTTTGTCGCGTTTCAGCATGTTTCCACAGCAGTACAGACTGCAACAGTACTAATACGGGGAAAAAACTGAAAATAATATCAAAGAGAGATCTCATTCTGTTTGTCGGGGGAGAAAAGGTAGTTGTAAAGAAAAGTGCCCAGAGAAGAAACAGAAGGAGACTTACTCCGATCTGTCTGCCGGAAAAAATCTTTGCAAGCAGTGATTTACTTTCAGGCAAGCTGACCATGACAAGTGTTGAGATGCTGAGATAATAAAATATCAGCGACATTGCATGATGGTTTTTCAGTGAAGATGGAATCAGAAAAACTGCTGATGTCCTCGGTTCCACATTAACACCGAACCAATGGATACCGGCAATAATATACGATCCGTAGAATCCGAGAAATAATGTCCATATTGTTTTTTTAGCACTTTTTGTCAATACCCATGCCCCACCTCCGACAAGTAGAAAAAGAAGCAGGAGTTCGAGAAATTGTTTGTTATTCTCTCCATGTGTATAGTTCAATGTCAGAATTGTCAGCAGAACATCAGTAAAAGAACTTTCCCTGACGGAGATGTAATCAAGATGCAACAGCTCACCGGTAATAAATGCGTACAGAATCGGCACAAATACCAGCGGAGTAATCAATACAAACCAGTGAATGTTTTTTGCGGGAAAATCAGCGACATGTTTCATTACCAGAGCAAACCACAGAAACACAAAAGAAAACCAGCAGAAATGATGAATCAGCACATAATAATGGAAAGAAAAATTTTCACCGAAAACGACTGTTTCAAGAACAATTCTGCTGATGATAATTGATGAGAAAATTATTACTGATAAAAATATTTGCGAATTATATCTTCTGTTTCCTGTCACGGCTTTTACTATGAATTATTCAGAGTGTCAGGAAGTGAAGTACATGAAATCCTACTCCGACAAGAACAAACAGCAGCGGCTTTACAGAAACCTGCCAATGTACGGCAATGAACAACAGAAAAATCACCGGAAAGAAAAGACATAACAAACCCCAGACTGCCGCTTCTCTAAATGCTGCAATCACGAGCATGAGCCATCCGATGAAATAAAAAATAAGGCTGATAATGGTAAGTATAGATAATCCGTCCATACATTACTCTCCTTTCTTAAAATTGATAATCTCTAAAAACTCTGTATCTTTTTTGTATTTCTTAAAAACTTCTGATTCCTTTGCTTTTTCTGCCCATTTTTCATTTTTGGAGATAGCCGACCTCAAATAATGAAGCATTTTTTTCTTGTTTTCAATCTTTGCCAGTACCAAGGCTGTATTAAAGGTACTCCAGTCGTCTAAATCATCAACAGATGAGTGCGATTCCATTATTTGTAAAAAAACTTTTGTTTTTTTGTTGTTGTTTTCTTTAAAAATGAAGTGTTTACTAATGACTACACATGAATGTGGATTCCCTCTTCGACAATTATCTGATAGGATATCTATTCCTTTCTTTATATTTTTGGCGCCTCCTGTTCCGTTATAAAGCATAACTCCATATGCATGGCAATCTTCTGTAAAATTTTCGGCATCTTTTTCACATAAAAAAGTTGTAAGCTTTCGGATTTTATCAAGGTCGGTTTCAACCCCTCCCTTCGAAAGATATAAATAACGCACTTGTTCTCCGCATGCTTCGAGTGATTTCAAATTGCATGCTTTTTCGTAGTATTTGTATGCTTTTCTTTCGTCTTTTTTTCCAAAAAATCCCTGTTCCCAATATACTGCAAGATATTCACACCCCATTTTAAATTCATTTTCACATGTTTTTTCAAGATAATATCGGAATTTTTTTTTGTTAGTTACCTCTCCATTCTTTTTCATTAAATCGCTTGCTTTAAAAAAATAGTCAAGTCCTTTTGTTGCCTCTATAAATGTTTTTGCTTTATTATTGTTACGGAGTTGCTGCTGATTTTTCTTATTATTTTTACATGATGTTGCAGCAAATAAAACAAATACGATTGTAAAAATAATTAAACATTCTCTTATAACCATAGATCGTATCTCCATTTTATTCAAAATACGGATCAACCTCCGGCATGGGAATTACTCTATTTTTATCAAGAACCACTCCGCCTGCCCACGGATAATATCCCGCAACAAAACCCGGTTTCGGCACAAGGGGATATGCTGTATAGTCATGCCGGTGTCTGTTCGTTCTCTGAATATCTGCTCCATGGCGGCCTCATGGTGAATCTTTGTTACATCTCCATCGAGAATATCATTGTCGTTTTCATCTGTAAAGATTTCTTCTTCTATAATGTTCCGGTGAAACCGGTAATTCTAATTGTCGTTGGACATTTTTGGGGTTTCAAAAATTTTCAAATCAGCTTTCATGTACGGTGTTCTTGTGAATCTGCTGCTATTTTTCATGTGCGAAACTTGAGTATAGATGTCATTGCCGTCATTGTCGGGTGATTATTCCGCAGCGAACAGCATTTTTTTCATAATATTCCGCACCGCTGACGCCATTACCGAGTTGCCCATATTTTCCATTCCCCCAGCAGAAAACAGCACCTTTTTTATTGCGGGCACAGGCATGATCATATCCGACAGTAATATCAACAATGTTTTTCAGAGGTTCCCCGTGTCTGTCGGTTATCTTATTAAGTGAAGATGTTCCTGATGTGAGATAGTGTTTTTTATCTTTTTTTATTTTTCCCCGGCAATAAACAGTTCCTGTTTTTTCAAGAACACAGGTTCTTTT
>JAWOGE010000060.1:0-5237 GCA_046497165.1 bacterium
GTCTCCGAGAAGCAGTAATTTTTTATTATTCACAATTTCCTCCTGATACAGTTATTCATGTTGTCATGATAATTAATTATATTCCTTTGCTGTTTCTTTTCCGTCAATAATACGGAAAGCTCCTTCGGCAAGTGCGGGAAGTTCGTTTTCGCCGGGTACCACATGAACTTCGGAAAGTTTACCGATATAATCGGAAAGATCGTTAATAAATCTTTCGTTGTAAGCTATGCCGCCTGTGATAATAATCCCGTCTGTACAGCATTTCATGGCGGTGAAGTAAGCCCCGATCTCTTTGGCGATTTGATAAACGAAGCCTTTGTAGTAATTAAAAGCTTTTTCATCACCTTTTTCCACCATTTCAATTATCTCTCTGAAATCATTTTTACCGAGATAACCCATGAATCCGCTTTTTTTGGCAAAAAGTTTTTTAACCTCATTTTCAGGTTTTTCATAACACAGCTTCATAACACCTCGCAAAGGCAGTGCTCCAGCTCGTTCCGGACTGAAAGGTCCCATGCCGAGCAATCCGTCATTTACATCCCTTATTTTGTCGCCTTCAACAGCAGCTATGGATATCCCGCCGCCGAGATGAGCTACCACAAAATTTGTTTCAGGAAAAGGTTTTCCTATTTTTTCAGCTGTTTTACGGGCAACACTTTTTATGTTGAGAGCATGTACTCTGCATGCTCTTTCAATTCCCGGAAAACCGCTTATTCTCGCTTTATCCCACATATTGTCAGTGGTAACAGGGTCAACGATATAGCTTTTGTTTATGCCGTAGTCAGATGCCATTTTGTCAGCTATTATACCACCGAGATTGGAAGCATGATTGGCAAAACGGCAGGTTTTTAAATCTTCAAGAAGAGTTTCGTTTATAATATATGTCCCGCCTTCGAGAGGTTTTACAGGCCCTCCGCGACCAACACAGCCTACCACAGTAAAATCATTCTTTTCAACAGCACTGTCAACAGATTTCTTTATCATCTGATATCTGAAATCCAATTGTTCGGTAACCAGTTCATATTTAGACAAATCTTCCTGAGAATGTCTTACAGTTTCTTCATATACAGCTTCTTCTCTGTTGAAAAGAGCAAATTTAGTTGAAGTGGATCCGGGGTTTATTGCGATCACAACTTCGTGAGATTTCATGGATTCCTCCTGTATGTATTAACAACCTCAACATTTGTAGCACAAACAAAAAAGCAATTCAAGTTTTATTTCTAACTCAGAATCGAACGGTTCAGGTGTAACACAGATTTGAAGGATAATCTATAAAAAACGGTTTTCAACAAAACATGTTTACTGTTGTGTGAAATATAAGTACAACCATTGGAAAATTAAAGAAAAAACACTTTAACTCAATTTTTGTGCATTGCGTTTTCTATGTTTTTTCAGAATCTTATTGGTGTTGACTATGATTTTAATGTTGAAAAATGATTAAATTTATGTCAATTATGTTAAATCTGAAAAATGTTGAAAGTTTGTTGAAAATTTTTCTTTCTAATGCTTACAGAACATTATGAGGTCATTTATATTGACAGCTGTGTAGGAGGTTTTTTTAATGCCTCCGTATTTTTCAAAAAAACTGTAAGAATTATAAGTTTTAAGGCATTCTTTTCTGAAACTGTCACTGTAATTTTTTTTAAGAATGCTGCTTGTCAGTTCGATGCCGGCGTTTTCACTGTTACCATCAATGCCGTCGGAGCTGAGAGCTGCAAAATAGTAGCAATGTTTTTTTATTTCGGGCAGAAACATAAGTGACAGATGAGAAAGCCTTCCACCGTACCCCGGGTTTCTATCTATTTTGACTGTTATTTCGCCGCTGCATAAAAGTGCTTCACCGGAGGAGAGGTTCAGGAGTGCTTCCAAAAGAGTTTTGTAGGCTGATTCTGAAGAAGCGGTAAAGTAATGAAAATTTTTTGCAACGAAAAAACCTTTTGATTCAAGAAAAGCTTTTCCTTTTTCATGAAAATTTTTTGAATCGCACATATTAAAGATTTTGTGTCGGGGATTTCCCGGTTTGAAAAAAGGCATTGAGCCCACCATTCTGTATCCTTGAGGAAAAGGGATGTCATTCATCACAAAACTTATCCATAATGCTTTCGGAGCATACTCTGTGAGTTTCCCGCCTTTTATCAGTGAGTTTTTTATTCTTTCAAGGTTTATTTCTCTGATATTTTTACCGGAGTAAAGCAGTTGATGGTTTTTTCTAATAGTTTTTGCAGGGTTTTTACTGTATTCTACGAGTGCGGAACTTCCTCCGCTCACAAGATTTATGAATCTGCGGCGTTTTTTGTGTTTGTTTACAAAATTGATGAGTTTTTTTCCGGCATAAATACTTTTTGAACTCATTTCCGGGTGAGAGGAAGGAACTATTTCGATTTTACGGTTTTTGTTTTTAAGGGTTTTTCCGATTTCAGATTTTTCAGGAAATATACATAGGGCCGGAGATTTTTTCATATGCGGAAAATTTTCAAGAAAAACTTCATACATTGGAACTGCTGATTTGCCTGTTGATATTAAAGCAGTATCTTCCGGATCGGCATGAAAAGAGAATTTTTTGAAGTCAATGCAGTTTTTTATCAAATTGTTGTAATCAAAATAAAAATCTTTCATGTCGAATTCATTGAGTCTATGTCAAAAGTAAGATGAACCGAAGAGGGTAAAGATATTTCCCTTTTTAATCTGCCAAGTATTTTAATCATAGGTTTTACTGGCTTTATCTGTATGCTTATGATATATCTGTATTTTTTTCCTATTCTTGAAAGAGGAGGTTCCATGGGAGGGAAAATTTTAAAAGTTTTGAACTTGTTTTCTGATGATATTTCAGATAGTTTTTTATAAATATCTTCGGCTGTTTTTTTTGAAGTGTTTTTCTTGGAGCCTGTAATTCTGAGATTTATGAGATGTGAGTAGGGCGGAAGCTGCAAAAGCTTTCTCCAGTTAAGCTCCTCTTTGATAAATCCTTCGTAATCATAGTTCGGAAGAAATTCCCACAAATAGTGTTCGGGTTTCAACATCTCCATCCAGACTTTTCCTTCTTCTGAAAATCGTCCGGCACGACCTGCAACCTGAATAGCGGTCTGAAAACATTTTTCTGCTGAACGATAGTCTGTGAAATTAAGGAGATAATCCGAAAATTTTATAATGACATTTTTAAGAGAAGGAAAATTATGACCTTTTGATACCATTACGGTTCCTGAAAAAACATCTATCTTTCCGTTTCTTATGGTGTTGAGGGATTCTTCCAGTCTGGTGTTGTTCTTTTTACTGTCTCTGTCCACACTTTCAAGCTTGGCTTCCGGAAAAAGATCACGCATGGCTTCATAAAGTTTTTCTATTCCTGCACCTTCGAGAGATATCTTTTCATTTCCGCATTCCGGGCAGCTACCTCTTTTTTTGCTGAAAGAGCAGTGGTGACATATTAATTTAGCAGGTTTCCTGTGATAAATTAGTGCTGTTTCGCAATGGGGACACTTTTCTATGTATCCGCATGATTTACATGTGGCTATGGTGGCAAAACCTCTTCTGTTCAGAAAAAAAAGTGTCTGATGCCCGTTTTTTAAGTCATTACGGATGGTTTCAGCAGTTTCAGATGGAATGTGAGTGTCTCCCCGGTAAGGAAAAACAGATACGGAGGGAAGTGGTTTTCTGTTAATTCTTGAACAAATATTTTCTCTGTGATATTTACCATTTATAGTATTATAAAAAGATTCTGACGAAGGTGTTGCACTTCCCAGCACCACAGGAATATTCAAAAATTTAGCTTTCATGACAGCACAGTCCCGTGCATTGTAATAAGGCGGTTCCATGCTTTTGTAGCTCATATCGTGTTCTTCATCCACAATTATGAGACCTATATCTTCAAGGGGATATAAAATGGAAGATCTGGTGCCGGTTATGAAACGAACATGACCTTGCTGAATCTTCATGAAACTATAAAATCGCTTTGTACGGGGGAGAGTTCCGTGAATTAAAACACCCTTTTCACCGATTCTTGACTCCATATGTGAAAGTGCCGAAGCAGTCAATCCTATTTCCGGCACAAGATAGAGGATCTTTTTGTTTTCTGATAATATGCGGCGTGCCAGTTTTGCGTAAACTTCGCTTTTTCCGCTTCCGGTAATACCGAATATAAGGGTGGGGCGGATATCTTTTCTTTCCCAGCGGGAAAGAATAGATTCAATGACGGTTGATTGCTCTTCACTTAATTCCATCTCTTCAGGTTCTCGACAGATGGAAGCGGTTTCAGGAAGTTTTCCTTTCCATTTTGAGGGAAGCTTGTGACGGGGTGATAAAAAAGGACCGTATATCTGTTTGATAAGCTTGGGAAAAGGAAAAATATAGTAGAAAGAAAACCATTTGAGAAAGTCGGTCTGATTTTTATTTTTGAACAGTTGAGTAGGTAAAATGCGTGAATCTACACTTTTAAATTTAACATCCGATAGTTTAGAAGGAATTTCGAGGTTGATTTCCCTTACAACTCCCCATGTCATTTTGTTTTTTAAGCTTATTCTAACCATATCGCCCGGAGACAGTTTCATGCCATCCGGAACTCTGTATATGAGAGGTTCCATATCCGGGCGTGGAAGAATTATTGATGCATACATGAATTCAATAGTTTTTTCTGAGTGATTTTATAATATCTTTTATACAGGATGCGTAGACATTTTCTTTTATAAATGTCGGCATTTCATAACATACGGTAGCGTTTATATTTAGCAGGGAGATGTTTTCATCTATTCTGGAAGCGGAAAATTTGAGTTCAGGGATGTTTTCTGTGCCTGCAAAGCTTATCTCTTCAGTTTTTTTATTTATATTTGTCAGAGGTTCTTCTATATCTTCAAAAGGCCAGGGCATGGACATGAATATTTTTCTGTCTTTTACGGAAAGATATGAGCGATCTGTCATAAATCGATCCATGTCGTTTATTATCTTTATCGGAGAGACATTCTTTATACCGCCTTTTCCGTTTATTACAGTGCATTTTTCATCCGATTTGTTGAAGTTGTAAAGAATCTCCATCTTTACAATTCGTTCCTTTTCACTTTCTTCGGTACATGCGTAAAAAAATAAAAGAAAAAACAGAGCCAACAAAACTTTTGCTTTAAGGACTGACTTTCCTGTATTTATCGTGAATAAAATTATATTCACCGATTACTTCTCCCTTGTTTATAACAGTTATTTTTCCGGGAAAAGAGAGTGGGTAACGGCTGTGATGATAGTCTGAAAAGATA